>NZ_JAYJLD010000064.1 GCF_035282765.1 Ferviditalea candida
CAGGGAAATACTGGATCCCTCGTTCAACATTCTGGAGCACTCCTGCAACATCACGCTGGCACACCCAAAATACGTCAAGGCCATTCGAGGCAAGAAGACGGACAAGAAAGATGCCCAATGGATTGCCGACTTGTTCAAGCACGACCTTGTCGCCGGAAGCTTTATGCCTCCCTTGCCGATCCGACAGCTGCGCGACCTGATGCGCTACCGCTTCAAGCTGACGAACTTTTCGTCGAGCGAGAAGAATCGGCTTCAGAACAGCCTGACCGTTTCCAACATTCAGCTTGGAAATGTCGTTTCGGATACGTTCGGCAAAAGCTCCATGAATATCATTGACAGGTTGCTGGACGATCCGCACGATACGTCTTTTGACCTCGAACCGCTCATTCACGGCTCCATGAAAGGAAAACTTCCCGAACTGGAACTCGCGGTTGACGGACTCATTACGCCCGAACAGGCTGGGAAAATCAAGGTCATCAAGCAACACTATGAAGACCTCGAAACCCGTAAAGCGGATCTGGAATCTATTATTCTTTCTCTTGCCGAGTCCTACTCCGAAGAAATCAACCTGATCTTGACTGTTCCGTCTTTCAAAAACCTGTTTTCCGCCATTGTCGTGGTTTCGGAAATCGGTGTGAATATGGACGTGTTCCCAACAGCCAAGCATTTGTGCTCCTGGGCAGGACTTACACCCACGAATAACGAGAGTGCCGGCAAGAAAAAGTCAGTCAGGATTTCGAGAGCAGGCATTTACATCAAGCCTCTTTTGGTACAGTGTGCAACCGCTGTAGTCAAAAGCGAAAAGCATCCCGAAATCCGAAACCGCTACTTGCAACTGAAGAGGCGCAGAGGCCACAAACGTGCCATCATAGCGATTGCCCGAATGCTGTTAACGGCCATCTACCATATTTTGAAGAACAAAGAACCTTATAATCCCGATTTATATAAAAAATCCGACATTCGTCCAGTTGACCGTGAAATTACGGTTGAACAAGCGATTTCCTTGGCAAAAGCGCAAGGTTATCGGATTATGGCGGCTGCAACCTGATTCCCTCACCCCTTAAAAGTAATCATTTTCCAATTAGTCGTCTTGTGTACGGCTTATTTGACATGTTCATTTACTGTATTGAGTACGGTTGTTGAGGATTTCAGACTTCTACCTCCTACATTTGTAATTTCATCATAAATTAATAGACTACGGTGGGCAATTATCGAGCTGATGAAAAATAAAAACCCCATTCCCGATTTACAGGTCATCTTCTAAGTTCGTCACGCGCTTCACTTTAGCCTGATAAACATCCCCAAACATAGAGAACATCAACTTAATAGATACATTTATTTTTGAGTAAACACTCACCTTGTTGATGTATATTCGATCTGAATTGGTTAGAGGTAGATCTGATTTCAAATAAACCTCAAATCTTTCGATTGTAATCGGACCGGCAATGTATTTGTCAGGGTCGTTTGGCCCCAAGCTTGCGTTCAAATCCATATTTCTCTTCAAGAATTCGATAAATTTTTGCTTTGCTCGATTATCTCCTATAGCTCTTGATTCAATTACCGAATTAAACTGAATTTGCTTATATGCCAGGCGTTCCCGATCCACTACAGCCCAGGTTGCTGCATTCGAGGCGTCCAGATCGTTTTGGATTTTTTCGACAATAATATACAATCTCCCGATTTCCAGTAGGAGCATTATCATAAACATGCTTCCGAGGAGAATAACTACTCCTAAAATAGCATTGGCCCCGCCTTTTCTCCCTTTTAAGAATTTACTTAAAGTATTCACGGCTAACCGAACTCCTTGTCACCTCAATCGTCTTATCTTCTTGCGACTGACTTAAAGCGAAATTGGAAAAACTGTATTGCTTGTAGTCATTCACATAACGAATCGTGAGATTGATTTCATTTCCCCATTGAATCGGTTTCGGAGTGGTGCTGGTGACTTCTATTTTTGATTCATCAAATCCAAAGTTCGTCAGACGTTCAATCGCCTTGTTCTTAATGTCTGTTGTAAAGCCGCCCTCCTCCTCCATCTCCATCAAAGTGACCCGATTAACATTTTCGATAACAAGTTCTTGTAAAACGTATTTAACCGGCGGCCATATGTTCAGAATGACCAACATCAATAAAAGAATTGTCGCTAAGAAGCCGATGGCTTCCGAGACACCTTTTTTATCTCGAATAAACCTTTTTATGGCGAGCATCCTATCCCCCCTATATCAATGGACTTAGGTTTTGCCACATGACGCCACCCAATATCGCAACAGCGTAAGGGGTGCATGGTTTCCATGTCTTATCTTTGATCATGTAGTAGGCAAATAGGGGCAGGGCAATTATCAGGCTGTAAAAAAATACCCCAAACACCCACTCAAGCCCCATAAGCGAGGTTGAGGCTATCAATAGTTTGAGGTCGCCACCACCGTACATGCCAATTTTGAAAAGAATAAGAGCGATTGCGGTGACTATTACTACAGAGATTATCATTAACAGCCATGTTCCCGTGAATATATTCGTCAGAATTCCTATTAAAAATAAAGTTCCGACTAAATAGTTGCTAATCTCTCTTTTCCAAATGTCAGTAACAACCCCCCACGAAACGAAAAAATAAATAACAACAAGTTGCCAAGTGATCATAATTTCTCCCAGGGGAGTGTTGCTTCTCCCCTGGGCCTCCTTTACGATTCCTAGCCGCCGATTTGGGCGGTGAGCTGATCCCTCACGTAATCGAATACACTGCCGACTGCATTTCCAAGTGCATCGAGGTTGGAAAATATGGCCAATGCAATGAAGGCTACAATTGCCACAGTCTCGATCGACGGCGTTCCTTTTTGGTTCTTCAGGAATTTTTTCAGCATTTTGTTTCCTCCTCAAAAGAATATAATTGAGATTTATATAAAGCTCTTACCTGCTCGGTGTTTCTTAGCCGATTTTAGCGGTAAGCTGATCCTTCACGTAATCGAATACGTTACCGACAGCATTTCCAAGTGCATCAAGATTTGTAAAGATTGCCAATGCGATGAACGCGACGATTGCAACGGTTTCGATAGATGGCGTACCCTTCTGGTTTTGTAGAAACTTTTTTAACATTTGAAAGCCTCCCAATAATTTTTTTTGAATTGCGTTTTTATCCAATCATGTAGAAGTCTGATCGCTGAACCCTCATATCAATTGAACAAACCGTTTGATGCGACCAACAAAAACATCGGAACCGCAACAAGGAGAAAAATACATATAACCATTCCCACTGCTGCCAACGGTAGAAAGTTGGACCGATTTTTCGTCCCCTTCATCGTTTTGAAGTTCTGTCGTTTTTTTAGTATTTCCGCTTGTTTTTCCAGAATCGCCCTCATCTTTCCGGATTGTTCAGCCTGAACCATAGCCATTGCCATATTATCAACTTCGTCCATACCTATCCTGTTTGCAAAAATGGGTAAGCAGTTTGAAAGGTTGCCGTCTATGTTGTAATGAGCTAATAATCGTTTGACTTCCTCTTTCAAAGGCCCTTGCAGTCTTGTTGATAGAACCACGAGGATTTCTCTTATCGGGATTCCGTTCGATGTTGATCTGGCTATTTTCGACATCATGAAAGGTAATTCTCGGATTATCTTTTGCTGTCTTTGTTTCTTTTTCGCAAAAAGGAGGATGTCTAGGCCAAAAAATCCTATCAGCACATAAATGGTTGCGAATACCGGGGAATCGGGTGCTAAGAAATAATAGACGGCTATTGTCGCTATTAGTTTTATTACTACATACCTTTTAAAGGTAAGATTATACGGACTGCCCGCCCGTAAGATAAACACTTCCATGCTCTCTTTTTTTGGGATCCTTCGGATCAAGGGCATGAGGAGATTTCCAATTTTGTCTAAGATATGTTCCTTCTTTTTAATCTCCTTTTGGAAAGACTTCAGCCTCTTATACCCAAGACTTTTTTTGCGATGCCAATACAGTATGACCTCGTAAAAGAGAACAGAAAGGCTACAAGCTAACAACAATCCGTTGGCGATAACCATCTGCTTCACCCCCTTTCAAGCAAATTTCATTCCTCATTTACTGCTGTCATTTCTTTTGTCACATAAAGGACGATCAACATGATGGCGATGATGATGACAACAACCACTTTCCCGACGATGTGAGTAACCAGCATTTCCATAGCGGCCGGTTGAGTTTTCTTCATCGTGAACGCCAACATGAAGAATACTCCCATCAAAAAGTAAGTAACCATCGAAGCCCCGGCCGTCTCGCTGCTTCTTTCCATGATCTGAATTTCTTTCTCAATGCTGTCGTTCACATAATTTTGTAATGTGGTCGTAAAATTCCCGCCAAATCTGATTTGTAATTCAAAGTCATCCAAGAAATCTTGCAGCATTTTATTATCGAGTTTTTGTTTGGTTTCTACGATCGCCTCCCTTAAGGATAAATCCCCGTTTTGAAGTTGGGTGATGAAATACTCCAAATCCGTTCTAAGGGGATTTTTGATTCGCTGTGCCGTATCTTTAAGAGCCAATAAAGCATCTTGATGAACCTCGTAAAAATTAATTAATGTCAGAAAGAAGTTCGGCGTCATCTTTCGAACGGCTCTTTTTCTGCTGTTTGCATCCCAGGAAAGAAAGTGGAAGAAAAGGTAGCCGGTTACGACTGATATTAAAACCCCTGCGACAAAATTATTTAACTGAACGCTTAAGACATAACCAGCGATGACGGAGGTCATACCCAATACCACAAAGAACAGGTATTTGTTTAGGGGTTTTCCTCCCAACCTCAATCTCGAACGCTTTAACAATTCGCTTACAGCTTGGGTTTGCTTTTGAATCTTTTCATGGTGCGATATCCATTCATCAATCTGTCGCTCCAACTTGATGCTCTTATTGGCCCAACGAATACTTCTTTGCTGCTGGCTGCTGATGTTTTTAATGTTAAAAAGCTCAAATATGATATAGGCTATGCACCCCGCTAAGACTACCAACCAGACCATCTGCATGTTTTCACCTACTTCCTCAACGACCTTCTTAACGCCATCTTTTTCATGATTTGAGGACTCTCTTTATTTTTCTTGTATGTCCCCTCGTCTGTTTCGGGATCAACGTCAAAGTACCAGATGGGGCTTGTCAGGACTACTTGCAGTACTGGGTCATATCCGGTCACTTCCGCGATCTCAACTACTTTATGCCGTTCTACATGGACCACCAAATCTACGGAATCGGCAATCATATTTAACAAATGCTCATACTTCAATGGCGTTCCGGCATATAACATCAAAAAGGCTAACTGTTTTAAGGCTGCCGTTACGTCGTTTGCGTGGATGGATGTTAAGCCTCCATCGTGACCTGTACCGAAAGCGCGGATCAGTTCCAGCGCTTCCTTGTGACGTAACTCTCCGAGAATGATTCGCCGCGGCGACATCCTCATTCCGTTCTTAACGAGGAATTCCATTTCAATCGCATGATCTTCTTCCCCCAGTTTTTTCTTCGTTTCCATAGCAACGATATTGTTGTGAGGGATCTGCAATTCTTCTTCCTCCTCCAAAACAGCAAGGCGTTCCATCGGATCAATGTATTCGCATAAGGATCTCATTACTGTTGTCTTACCTGAACCGGTTGGACCGGAAACCAGTATATTCAGCCATGAGCCCACATACTTTTTCAGATCGGCCGCCATCTCATCGGTTAATGTCCCGACTTCAATCAGTTTTTTCATGTTGAACGTATCTGATTGATGTTTACGGATCGTAAAGTACGGCTCTTTTACGACCGGGGGAACAGCTCCGTTTATTCGCAAATGTCTTACCTGGTCCCTCGTATCCACAATTGGTGTGAATTTATCTGCTCTTGCTCCCAGCCGGGTCAGGAGTTTTCGGAAGTATTCCTCAAGGTGTTCCTCGCTTTTGAAACTTAATTGAACCTTATAATCTCTACCCTTCATCCGTTTCAGGATGGTTTTGTGATTATTCACGAATACATCGGTAACGTCTGGCTCGTCGAGTATGGGCTGGAGCATCCCGTATCCGAAAAGTTCGTCGATGGCTAATTTCTTTAATTCTTTAGCGGGTATGGAGCTTTTGATGATACCCGAGTAAAGCAGATCGTCTATTTTTTCCTCAACGCTGGATTGCGGAACCTTTTTTTGATAAACCAAATTGATTAAATCGGATTCCTGTTCATTAAGCCCCTTAATGAGGTTCTTTACGGCCTGTTCTTTGTTATCTAATTGAAGCGGTGAATCCTCAAACTTAATGTCGATCTTATTTAGCTTGGTTAATTTCGTAAGTTCATCGTATTGAACGACTGCCATTCTGTCTCACCTCTTTTACCGCTTTCGCTTTGGCTTTGGCTTGGCTGAATAGCTTGTGGATTAAGCCAGATGTCTCCTTTTTAGCGTTGCTACCTGTTACCTCAAACCCCAATGATTCGATAAATTTGTTGAGGGGTTCTGTCATTTTGAACAATTCCTTAGACACGTTATCTTTGAACATCTCACCTTGTACAAATTTAGCCCAAACATCTTTAATGTTAGGAATTGCAATCACAACCTCATGCCCTAACGTCTTTTGTAAGTCCTGGATGGTCATAGGATTTGTTTCTTGGTCAAAACGGTTGAGGATAAGATGAATCCTGGGCATGTTCCTCTCGCGGTGAATTTTCAGCCATTTCAGCAGCATCAGGGTGTGACCAATGGAATTTTGTTCGGCAAGTAAAGGGATGACGATATCTGTTCCACGCATTAAAGCTATTGCGGAGGTTATGGAAAATGGATGGTTTGGCACTTCGAATATCACCGCATCGTTATTTTTCTGTTCAAAATGATCCCATAAAAGAATGAAATCTTCCGCTCTCCACTTAGTCGATTCAAAATAATCCAGCGACATAAGCGATAATGTAAGATTTTTGCCTATTTTTGCTTCACTTACAGATAAGTCGTATGGCATCCCGCTTCGGATTAGTTTCAATACCTGTACTGCGTCAGCATCCTTTTGCGAAAGGTTGAAGTAATGATAGATGGATGGCGATAAATAATTCCAATCAACAAGATGTACCTTTCGAACGTCGGAGATTTTCTTAGCAAGGTAGGAACTTAACAAACTTTTCCCTGCGCCCCCAGTAGAGCTGATGAAAACAATGGTCTTATGTTCTTGTCCGGCGTCTTGCCCTCCGACAAATTTCTGAATGGCATCTGCGGAATCGACACCATTCACCGAGAAAGGTACCTTTTTCTTCTCAAGATACGAACCCCATTTTGCGCGCTCATGATCCTGAATAATACAGAATATATGTTTCCCCTTTTCCTTCAACTGCTCAACGGCCGTTTTGATGTCTTTGTCGGACAATTGATAAGGAACAAAGAGAACCAATTGCTCCTCAATGTTTGCGGTTTCGGTATAAATCTCTGCATCGATAGGGAAGAGAGAAGATTTCACCAAATGGCCCGTTTTCACATCATTCACAAGGATAGCCACTGTCATGATATTTTCCTCCTATTTAGCAGATTTTTTTCTTTCCTGCTCACTTTCGGTCGGTTGTGCATGTCTTATATCCTGCTTTAATTTCTCTGAAGTAGGTGACATGATATCCATATTTTTGCTTTTGTCGGTCCTACCAATCATCCGAAGTGAAACATCCGGATTTTGCATGTAGGTGTTTAGGATAAGGCTGTCCTCAACAGAGACTTTAACCGTCACGACTGCCGGAACCATAGAAACTTTATCATCGGCTTTCTTATCCGCTTCAGCAGTTGGTTTACTGAAGGTGTTGTCGATTTCCCGCCCATCTTTGGTAATCAGTTTTTGGATATATACATTTTGCAAAACTAACTCCGAATACCCGACTCTCACGCCTTTCTGCGGTGGTGGAAAATAAGCGAGAATATCTGCGTATTGATTTTCTTCCGGCAGTCCGCCAAAATCCACCAGCGTAAGTGCGAGGTTCATTGTTCTATCATCGGGTCCGAATTCCTCGCCTTTATTGTCCATTACTCTTTCTTGCCTCAACTTATCTCCCGCATATAATGGAATTGCTGCGTATTTGCCAACCACCTTTGATTTATCTGTTACCATCCAGGTTTGGTACTGTTCTTTCGGAATTTTTTTGATGGTTAGAGCTGCATCAGTAATCGCTTGATTCTTCTCGATCTTTTGCGCCACCTCGACCACATCCACGTAATCCACTTTCTTTACATTCGTAGGAGTAATAGAATGATATATAAGCCAGGTCGAAACGATTGCCCCGATAACCGCTAACAGTATCCGTTTGTTCCTTTTATTCAAATTCAATTCTCTCCTTTCACCTTGCCGTCTCGCGGTTGTTCTGTCTGTTTTGTCGATCAACCTTATGCTGATTCAATGTGTCTTTCGCCCATTCAGGCATATGCTCCGGTTTGATGATGCCCAGAATATCTTCCCGGTTCCAGCGGATTTCCTCGCCGCTATACAGATTCAGCGCATAAACCGCCCGACCTCGGGAGTAGGCGTGAGTGCCAAAGCCGCTTAACGCCAGCACAAGCTGGTGATTGGCGGTGTGGTATTCTGGACGCAATCGTTCTGATCGAATCACCACGACCTGATTGTCTATTCTCATTTCGTCCTTAATAGGTTGACATTGTTCCTTTGTAAAGGGAGACATGGACGTCTCAAAGCTTGCTCGTTCCGCTTTGAGTTCGTTTATTTCCTGCTGTACCCGGGAGATAAAGTCGTTCATCGCCTCCAGATAGTCCGCGCCCATTGCCGCCTCATAGAACTGCTCCACGCCTAATGAATTATTTCGGGTGCAATAACACACCATGTAGGGGCTGTCGGACTTGGTTTGATCGATACCAAGCAGCACTTCCACTTTGCCGATTAAAATTTCTTGCTGTACTTCATAGCTATCCACCATTCGTTTTGTTTCGTCCATGGCTTTGCTCCTTTCATGGCAGGTCATTCTTTATTTTTCTTTTTCAAGCGCCTCTCTGTGTTCGTTTCACGTCGCCCATTCCTATGAGGACATGGCCGCTCTGGCTCATCTTTTGGCATTCCTCGGTCAAAACCCGGTTTCTCTTTCATTAGGCGTTCATATTTACGATGCCGCCCTTCCGTAAAATCCATAGATTCACCTCCCGATAAGAAATGGGCACAAAAAAACTCTCCGTCGAAGGAGAGCGACTGTTGTTTATGATGGGACTCATTTCCGTGTTAACGTTCCTGTTCCCGTTCTCGTTGTCGTTTTTTATACCAGCTTTCCAAAAGTTGCACAATCAGGTCTTCCTTTTGTTTTTCAGAAAAATCTCTGGGGAAAAAGCGATCGATTCTCTCCCGCTGAATGTTGAATTTTTCTTTTTGGTTCGGCTTTTCCTCCGTGAGAATCGAGAAGATGACGTCCACGTTAAGCCTGCCATCTTGGCTTAGCTTTTTCATACGCTGCGCCTGCGCCAAAGAGGGGGTACAGTCCTCGGACTGCATCGTATCGTACAGGGCTTGCTGTTCTTTCTCGGCCAAGTAAGAAATCTCGACGGCCGGATTAAAGGCGATTCGTTTCTCGTCCACCATTTCGAGAATGGGGGGTGAGAGTTCGGTCAGGCGGATGTAGCGGGAAATTTGATGTGGACTTTCTCCAGCTTGTTCGCCAATAATCTGTCTTGATGTTTTGCTTGCGGACTTCTGCGCAACTTGCGCAGAAGTTAAATCCGTTCTTGCCCCTTGCCGTTTAATCGCCTCCAGCTTCATCTTATAGGCGAACGCCTTCTCGCTCGGCGAAATGTTTTCCCGCTGCAAGTTGCTATCCACCATGATGATCGTCGCCTGATCGTCGTCCAGTTCACGGACGATACAGGGCATCGTTTCAATGCCCGCCAACTCGCTCGCTTTCTTACGCCGATGCCCGGCCACCATCTCATAGCCGCCGTCCGTCTTCGGACGCACCAAGCCAGGAACCAATACACCGTACTGTTTCACGCTGTCTGCCATCTCTAGCATCGCTTCATCTGCCCGCACCTTAAACGGATGACCGGGAAAATCGCTGATTTCCGCCAGCAGAATATCCATTACTTTCTCCCGTTGCTCGTCCGCGCGACTTTCCTCGGTAGAGAACAAATCATCGACTGTGGTCAGCTTGATGTGGGCGCGCATGTCGTCTTTCGCTGCCAATGCCCTGCACCTCCTTCGTCAATGCGGCATACGCTTTTGCTGCTTGACCGCTCGGGTCATGTACGTAGATGCTTCGTCCTTTGGCGCTCGTCTCCGCCGCGCGGACAGAGAGCGGGATTTCTGTGACAAACACGCGCAACTTGTCGCTGTAATCGCGCCGGAGGACAAAGGAAATATCTTTGGCGAACCTCGTCCGACTGTCTACCATCGTGAGCAGTACGCCATCCACCACCAATTTCGGGTTGATCTGTCGCCGCACTCTGGCAATCGTCTGAAGCAGTTGCGTCATTCCCTTTGCAGGCAAATAATGCGCCTGAACAGGAATGATGACGCTATCCGCCGACGCGAGCGCATTGATCGTCAACATGCCCAAACTCGGCATACTGTCATCAGCCACTTTAATTGACAGTGAATTCGGAACCGCCAATGACGGTGGTTTTTTGTTTTCGTCACCGACGTCAGTGTGGCGATCAGGATTCGCC
>NZ_JAYJLD010000065.1 GCF_035282765.1 Ferviditalea candida
TCTTCGTCAAATATTATCCTCAAGCGCTTCGTGCGTCAAAGATGAAAACATGCGTAAAAGCGAGAAAAACGAAGAAAACATTAATTTATTGAGGGAGGAAGAGAGTATGAGCTTACAAGTTTTTTTGCGCTTGGCGGTCAGCTTGGCAATCGTTCTCGGCAGCTTCTCGTCAATTGCCGCGGCCGCTCCAAGTAAACGCATTGTCACACCCGATGCAGTCCCCGTACAAACCGCGGTCAATCAAGCGGTTCCTTTCGACCCTGTAGCGCCGGCACAGCCGGAAAAAGGCAAGGTGGTCAATTTTACCCTTGAAGCCATAAGGGCAAAACTGGAAGTTTCACCCGGGGTTGTGAAAGAGGTATGGACATTCAATGGGCAGGTTCCAGCTCCCACATTGCGTGTGAACCAAGGGGACACGGTCCACTTTACATTAGTCAACAGGGATCCGGACATGGTGCATGGTCTTGATTTTCACGCAGGTCAAATGGATATGGGTACTTACCATAAACCCATCAAACCGGGTGAAAGCGTATCGTTCGACTGGAAGGCCGAATATCCCGGTGTGTTTTATTACCATTGCAGCGCCGATCCGGTGATTATGCATATTGCGAACGGGATGTTCGGGGCGGTTATCGTCGACCCGCCCGGATATAAGCCGGAGGGAAAGGAATATGTATTGATCCAAAGCGAATGGTACGAGCATTCCACGAATTTGCAGGCATTGTTGGAGGAATCGCCACAAGCGATTGCCTTTAACGGGGTGGCCGCGCAATATGTCGACAAACCGCTGACGGCAGACCCGGGTGAGAAAGTCCGGTTCTATTTCGTCAACGCGGGCATCAATCACTTCTCGGCCTTCCACGTGATTGGAACCATATTCGATCAGGTCATGCTGGACGGCAACCCGAAGAATACACTTTATGGCGTGCAAACCGTTGCGGTTCCGCCGGGGGGAGCGGTTGTCAGCGATTTGTATGCGGACACCGGGACCTATGCGATATTGACGCATTCCATGAAGGACGCGATGAAGGGTGGACTGGGCATCCTCAAGGTTGGAAAACCGACTGGAACGGCAAGCGCTCAAACGGGCTCACAACCTTTGACCAACAGCTCGGCATCAGCAAGCACTTCGACAAACGAATCGGCAGATAGCGGTAAAGCGGTTGAAGGAAATGTTGTTCACATTGCGAATTTCACCTTTTCCCCTGACACGATCACTGTAACGGCCGGCACAAAGGTCATATGGATCAATGATGAAGGCTCGGCTCATTCGATCGTCGGGGATACCTTCGATTCCAGAAACGAGAAGAAGGATGGTTTTATCAAAGGAGAGTCCTTCAGCTATACCTTTGCTCAACCCGGCACTTACAAGTACCACTGCTCGTTTCATCCGTTCATGACCGGCACCGTAATCGTGAAATAGAAGGGGGTTCGAACAAATTGCTGAGAATGACAAAACTGCTTTCCGCGATAACAGCCGGACTTCTTCTCACATCGTACGGAGTCCTGTTTGACAACCCCATTCCGATTGAAGCCCAATCCGCGTTAAACCCATCGGTTAAACAGCCGCTCGAGCCGCTGTGGACGGTTGACGACGCGGTGAACGAAATGCGGGACGAATGGATTGGAGGCACGGTTAAAAAAGAAGAAATGACCGGCGAGGTACGCGATTTTAATTTTCACATCGAGGAAATCGATTGGGAAATCACTCCCGGCGTCGTAGTGAAGGCATGGGCCTACGGCTTGGAAGGACAGCCGGCCACTGTGCCGGGACCGACGATTCGCGTGAAAAAAGGCGATCTGGTCAGAATTCACATCAAGAACGATACAACCCAGCCCCATTCCCTGCACTCTCACGGGATTACAGGCTTGGATGATTTGAATGACGGGGTGCCTCATATTACGGGTGCGTATATTATGCCAAATACGGAATTCACCTATGAGTACGTTGCCAAAGAGGCGGGGACCCACTGGTATCACTGTCATGTGCAAACCTCCCTGCATCAGGATATGGGAATGTACGGTGCGCTGATCGTTGAGGATACCGAAAAGCCGACATGGGACAAAGAATTTGTCCAAATGGTGGATGAGTGGGATACGAACCGGGGTTTGGCCAATTTGACGGAAAAGCCGAACTACAATTATTTTGTCGTCAACGGCAAATCCGGTATGGCGGTTCCTGATATGTACGTCAAAGAAGGAGAAATTGCCCGTGTGAGGTTGATTAATGCCGGGTTTGAAAATCACTCTTTGCACCTGCACGGCACACATTTCGTCGTCATTGAAAAGGACGGGTATCAATTGCCGCTTCCCTATTCAGCGGACACGATCGATATTGCTCCGGGAGAAACCTACGACTTGCTGGTCAAAGGGCGGGACGGGGTTTGGCCGTGGCATGACCACAATTCGTTGGACGTAACGGATAAAGGGGTTTATCCGGGCGGCATGCTGATGCATATGCGCGGAGACGGCAATGACAAGTTTGATCCGAATCAAACCGCTCCGAGAATTCCGGTGGAAGGACATATTCATGACGATGATCCGCATGCCCTGATTTGGGACGGCGATCCGCAGTTTCTGCTTGAAAAAATGCAGTTGAACAGCGCCGATTGGAAAAAAGCTTCAGCCAAAGAAAAAGCACGCTTGCATCAGCAGAATACAGAATTCGGCAAGGCTCTCGACGGCAAATATGATAAAGCCGCCGGCAAATGGTCGTTTCCGGCACAACTGTCGTCAATCCGTTATTTGAACGGAGAACGCCCGGCACAGGATACGTCCGAAAACCACGCGAGCATGGACATGGGAAACACAAACACGAAGCAGGCGACTCCGGTCAGCTCGTCCCATATTGAATTGGATGCAATGCAGCCCCCGGTTATTACAAAGGATGCGGTGACTCCGCTTTCCGCTCCGGTTGAAGCAACAGCCTTCGATCCAGCGGCGCCTGCGCAGCCCGAAAAGGGGCAAGTAGTGGAGGTTCATCTGGCAGCGGAAAGAGCAATGATGGAAGTGGCGCCTGGCGACAAAAGAAAGGTCTGGACGTTCAACGGTCAGGTTCCGGCGCCCATCGTGCGGGTCAATCAAGGGGATACGGTGCGGATAACGCTGGAGAATAAGGATCCGGAAATGTCGCACGGACTTGACTTCCATGCCGGACAGATGGATATGGGCACATTTCATAAGCCTATTCTGCCGGGTGAAAGTGAAACCTTCGAATTTAAAGCGAATTATCCGGGCTTGTTCTACTACCATTGCAGCGCGGATCCGGTCATCATGCATATCGCCAACGGCATGTTCGGCGCCGTGATTGTTGACCCGCCGGGATATAAGCCTTCCGGCAAAGAGTATGTCGTCATTCAGAATGAATGGTATAAAGCCGGCGCAAGCGTTCAGGAACTGGTCGAAGGCAAACCGGTTGCCGTCGCTTTAAACGGTGTGGCCCAGCATTATCTTGAGCATCCGTTAACCGCTGCAGCAGGAGAAAATATCCGCTTTTATTTTGTCAATGCAGGGGTGAATGACTTTGCCGCTTGGCATGTGATCGGTGAAATTTTCGACAACGTCTATTTGGACGGAAATCCGAAAAATCTGCGTACAGGCGTACAAACCGTACTCGTGCCGCCGGGCGGAACGGTCGAAACCGATCTGAAAGCCGATGCAGGAACTTATCTTATGTTGACGCATCAAATGAATGACGCAACAAAAGGCGGATTGGGTTATTTGAAAGTCAATGCCAAATAAAGGAGACAGCCCCCCAGGGGGCTGTTCCTTCTCTCAAACGAAGCAGCAATCTGTGTGGATCGAATGGGGAAGTTAAAGCGTTTCTTTGTTTTTTTCAGCATGATGGGATTCTGTCTGATTCTACGCTGAGCCTTCCTAAATTATCTGACGGTATTTATACGGTTTCATATAGAGTCACATCGATTGACGGACATCAAGTGACAGGATCCTATTGGTTTGCCGTGGGAAAAGTCGAACAATCGCGCGCCTGTACCGATATACTTGCCAAGAACGGGAAATAAAATCTCCTCCTCATAACGAAAATGCTTGTCCAGTTCCTCTTCAATCATTTGATCTGCCCTTGTATATAAGGAAGTATCAAAATCCCCGCCGGTTTCATCCAAAACCTTTGACAAATCTTCGTGTTCCTGGATGAACGATTGCAGTTGCGGCGCGATCGAATTTTTTGTTTCCGGTTTGGTTTCCGTTAAATTGTTGTGTTTTTCCAAAACTTTTCCCTCTGGAAATGAAAACTGTACTGCCTTTGAAACTTTATTGTCCAAGATCGGCAGGATAAAGCTCTCGTTAAAAGTCATGGAATTGATTTGCATAATTCAATATCCTCCCAGTTATAAGGATATAAGCAAATTGTTGTTACGGATTTTTTCCAACAATGGAGCCATAATTTCTTGTTTTAAACCCATTTCCTCCATAGTTTCTTTCATCAGATTCATCCAGTCTTCCGCTCTCCCCGGATCGATGCCGAATTGATGCCGTTCTTGAACCTGCTGCACTTCCCCGCTGCTTTCTGACAAGGGGCTGGTATCATTAGCCAATCGGGCGATAAACGCCCTTTGCCGTTCCTTCAACACATCAATATCCACTTTTCTTTCGGCGAATATCTTGCTGTAATAAGGATTTTTAATAAGTCGTTCATAGAATCGGATTGCATCAAGGGCTGCCGATGGGTGGAAAAGGGACTACCGTCACGGTTGGCCGCAAAATCGGGGAAAGCATGCCGGTAAAATCCGTTGAAGAGTTTTTTCAATTATTCTCCGAGTTAAAGATTGGGATTTCCAAGATTATCCGTGGGGAGTCGGATCATTTGCTCATAGCTGTTGAAGATTGCTTTTGCGAGGGGCTGCCCGATAGAGGGGAAAATGATGTGCGATCTGTATGAAATAAAAATTTATTGAATCCGATGGATGGGAGGATTTGCGGAAACAGTGTTATTTTGTATAACGGGACAATTCATCGGCATCCAAAATGCGGATTTCCTTGCGGTTTTTAAGCGATAATATGTTCAAACTTTCAAAGTGTGCCAGCTTTCGGCTCAGTGTTTCCGGCGTAGTGCCCAATAGAGCCGCAAGTTCTTTTTTGGGGACGGGAAGCTGAACAATCGGAGCTTTGCTGCGGTTATAAAATGCAAGCAGCATTTTTGCCAATCTGCGTTCCACTTCCAGCAGGCTGAATGTTCCGATCCATTCGTCGGCTTGCTGAAGCCTTTCACTGATCGCCAGCATAAACCGATAGGCCATATGCGGATTGCTTTCAATTATTGCTTTGAAGTCTTTCTTTTGGATCAAGCACACTTCCGCCGTTTCAAGCACTTCAGCATCGGCATAATGTATTTTCTCCTGCAGCAGCGCGAAAAGTCCGAAAAAATCACCCGGAAAAAGCAGGCGAATGATTTGTTCCTTCCCCTCATCGGATATCTTTACAATTTTAACCGTTCCACGGTTTAGCACAAAAAGCGTTTCGGATTGCTCGCCTTCCCGAAATACAAAATTTCCCTTCCCATAGCTTCGTGATTTCGTCACTTTGTGCAGGGCCATGATTTCCTCATCGCTCAATCCTTGAAATACCGGAACACGGCGAATACAGGATGATTCATTATGGCAAGTTTGATATTCGAACGTCATCAGCATCAAGTTCCTCTCTTCCAAAAGTACCGATAAGTTCAAAAAAGCTATTCCTGCTTTCGGTATATCGGGTTGTTTTGATTATATAAAAAAATGGAGATCTTAGTGTGACCTTCATCACAAAGCAATGCGGAATTAAATCTTAAGCCGGCAGTCTCAAACGAGATTTATGCGTCCATTCATTGACAGAACTTTGAAGATTCCTTATGATTTTTCTAACGGAATCTTTTTTCCTCGTCATATCATAAAGGAGATTGTGAAAATGAAGTATTTACGCATAAATATGTCTGATTTGAGCTATCGTGAGGAAACTGTTCCTCATGATCGTTTGCTGCTGGGAGGAAGAGCATTAACCTCGCAAATTCTGCTGGATGAAGTGCCGCCAACCTGCCATCCGCTCGGTCCCCACAATAAGGTGATTATTGCAAATGGTGTGCTGACCGGTTCCCTTGCTTCCAGCGCGGAACGAACTTCCATCGGCGCCAAAAGTCCGTTGACCGGAGGAACGAAAGAAAGTAATGCCGGCGGTACGGCAGGACTGAAAATGGGGCGTCTCGGTTATCGGGCCATCATTATTGAAGGTATCCGGGATGACTACCAGGTGGTCGTTATCGATAAAAACGGTGTCCGTTTTGAACCGGCCGATGAGCTCCTGGGCTTGAGAGTGAGCCAATCCGCACAAATCCTGATGAACAAGTATGGCACGCAGGTCGGGATCAGCCTGATCGGCGTTTCCGGTGAAATGAGGATGAATACCGCGGCTGTCACCAATTTGGACAAAGACGGATCACCGACTCGTTTTTACGGCCGCGGAGGACTCGGGGCGGTTTGGGGCTCCAAGGGAGTCAAGGCGATCATTTTGGATGATTCGGATATTGAAAGAAACAAACCCATGGACCGCGAAAGGTTTATGGACGGGATGAAAAATTATGCGCAGGCGCTGCGTGAAAATCCGGCAACCTCCAAATTGTATCCTGAATTGGGCACATCGGCGATGGTGAGAACAACCAACCGACTCGGCGCGCTGCCAACCCGAAATTTTTCCACGGGCAGCTTTGAACAGCATGAAAATATCAGCGGCGAAACGATGCGTGAAATGATTCTCGAGCGGGGAGGGGAAGGCAGCACGACCCATGCCTGCATGCCGGGATGTGCGATCAGGTGCTCCAATATATTCCCGGATGAACAGGGTAAAAAAGTAACGACTCCGATCGAGTATGAGAATATCGGTTTATTGGGCTCGAATCTTGGCATCGGCAATTTGGATCAAGTTGTAGAATTGAATCTCTTATGCAATGAGCTTTGCGTCGATACGATTGAAATCGGAGCAGCCATCGGTGTAGCCATGCAGGCGGGAATCGCAAGCTTCGGCGATTTCGAGGCAGCCAAGAACATGCTGCTGGCTCTTGAGAAAGGCGAGCCTTTGGGAAGGATTATCGGCGGCGGAGCGGTAATGGTTGGCAAGATTTACGGGGAACGGCGGGTTCCGGCTGTAAAAGGCCAAGGAATGCCGGCATATGAACCGCGCGGCATCAAGGGCTTGGGGGTTACCTTTGCAACCTCTCCCCAAGGAGCGGACCATACTGCAGGCATGACCATTCGCGCCCAGGTGGATCACCGTTCCCCCGAAGGGCAGGTTAAGCTATCCTACGATGCTCAGCATATATCGGTTATTGTTGACAGCTTGGGGATTTGCTATATGGCTTCCGGCGCCATTTTCGGCAAAGACAATTTCCGCCATATTGTCAATCTGGTGTCGGGATACATTGGTCAGGAAATCACGGAGGAAGATATTCGGGCAATGGCAAGAAAATGCCTGCGGGACGAACACTTGTTCAATAAAGCAGCCGGATTCACCAAGGCGGATGACCGCCTTCCCGAATACATGTACCTTGAGGAAAATCCGGCTGCCGGGACAAAATTTGATGTGAAGGACGAGGAGCTTGATGAAATTGGCGTCACCTCAGTCTCAGATCATGACCGTTAAAGTCAGCAGCTTAATTCCATGGAAAACGGATTTGCTGCCCGAGTATACAGTGGACAGCAACACAACGATCCGCAAGTTTTGTGAAGCCATAGGAATTGAGTGGGATGTCGAAGCGCTGGTTTTCATCAATAACCAAATCGCGCACGGGAACGAAATCCTGCAGCAGGGCGATCATATTTTATTGATGGTTCCGGTGGTCGGGGGTTAACCAAGCTTAATGAAAGAAAGACAATCTTATATAGGGATAATGCCATAAATGTAAAAGCGTCTCCGACAAATGGTTTTCTGTCGGAGACGCTTTTGTTATCATTCACTGTTCGCTGCGGTAACCCATCCTCAACGAAACCCTGCAGGAGGTATCCAGCAGCAGGGGCTTAATATGCTCGATTTGATCATCGATTTGGATGCTGGGTCCGACTACACCAATCGCCGCCATGACTTTCCCGTTGATATCAAAGACGGGAGCACCAATTCCGGTAACGCCGACAGTTGTTTCATTGGACTCGATGTAATATCCGTCCTGTTTGATTTTCCGAAGCCGAACGAGGATCTGTTCTTCATTCGTAACCGTGTACTGCGTATGTTTTTGAACTGGGACGCTCAGAATGCGCGTAATTTCCGCATCCGGCAGATGGGCCAGCAAAACAGGACCGAGTATTCCGTAAATAAAGGGGCGGCGCTGTCCCACATAGGAAGAGAATTTCAATCCCTCATATTTCTCTTTCTTAAAAATGTATATGATTTGATCTCCCTCTCTGACAGCCATAAGTACGGTTTGATTCGTTTTTTGATGCAGCTCGGTCAATAAATCCTTCGCTTCCTGTTTGATATCGAGTACTGAGTTTAAGTGGTAACTGAATTCCAGCATACGCAAACCAAGTTTGTAAGTCGCTGTTTTTTCATCGAACTGCACCAATCCCCGCCGTTCCAGCGTGCACAAAATACGATAAACCGTCGAATTGGGAATCTTTGTTGCTTTTGCGATCTCTTCGACAGTAAGATAAGGCTTTTCGATGGAAAAGGTTTGCAGGATATCGATGGCCCGGTCAATGGAACGGATGGAACCCATATTAACGTCGCGCATGCAAGCGGCCTCCCGAAAATGATTGAAATACTAAACCCACTATACGAGAAATTAATTTGATAGTAAAGTGTGCGCATTTGCCGACAGCAGTGAGTTTTAATTGTTAAAATATTGACTGAAGTTTCCTTTTTTGCTATTGTGAAATTAATAAATATGAGATGTTCAACTCGTTCTGCGAGATGGAGGGAAAAGACAAGTGAAGATTGCCTTATTCAATGATTTTCAACTCGGTGTTGTCAAAGGGGATAGGATATTTGATGTCGGCGCTGTTGTACAATGGGACAGCTGGAACCCGCAAGCTTCTCTGGAAAATCTCTTCGAATGTTATGCGGATTTGAAGTCGCATATAGAAGATTACCTGGTAACGGCTCGTTCCTATCCGCTTTCAAACGTGAATTTAAGGCCTCCCGTACCGAAACCGGGAAAAATTGTGGCTGCTCCGGTCAATTATTACCTGCATCAGGATGAAATGAATGCCCAGTTCGATAATGCAGCTTACACCATTGAAAATTTGGGGTTTTTCCTGAAAGCGCCATCATCGATCATCGGACCGGGCGAGACGGTCAAGCTGCCTTTTCCGGAGCGGCGTACCGACCATGAGGCTGAGCTTGCTTTTGTCGTCGGGAAAAGAGCGAAAGACGTTCCCGCATCGGAGGCCTCCGAATATATTTTCGGGTATTTTGCCTTGATGGATATAACGGTGAGAGGGATCGAAGACAGGCCTTGGCGCAAATCGTTCGATACGTTCACCCCAATCGGACCGTGGATGGTTACTATTGATGAGATCGGTAATCCGAATGAGCTGGATTTGCGTTTGTGGGTCAATAATGAGTTGCGTCAATCGGCGAATACCCGGGATCTGATCTATGACTGCTACAAGTTTTTTGAAGCCGCTTCAGCGGTAATGACGCTGGAGCCCGGTGATATACTCACTACCGGAACCCCGGAGGGTGTAGGGCCGATCACCAAGGGGGATCGGGTACGGATCCAAATCGACGGGATTGGAGAATTTTCGGTATCAGTCGATTACAAATAGAATAGAAAGGAGGCAAACAGGATGGAGATTTCCAAGGAGCTGCAGCAATTCCATGAAAGGTTGGATGCAGGCAACCTTGGACCGCTTTGGTCTTCGATCCACCTTCTGAATACGGTAGAGCCGAAAGCCAAGCCGGTTCCTTACCTATGGAAACGCGAGCTCATTGAAAGGAATCTGGAGGAGGCTGAACAGCTGTTGGAGGTTGGGAAAGGAGCGGACCGGCGAGCCCTTTTTCTCATTAATCCGGGGATGAAAGATCTGGAGCCGGTTGGATGGGGGGGCGCCACCCAGACGCTCTATGCCGCCGTCCAGGCGGTAAAGCCGGGGGAGATTGCACCGTCACACCGTCATACCACAACAGCCATCCGTTTCATCATGAAAGGTCATGGAGCCACAGGCAGAGTGGAAGGTGTCAAGACCGAAATAGAATTCCCCAAAATAATCAGTTAAAAATTCCCCAGTAATAGGGATAAGGTTGCCCCCCTAGGGGGGCAAAAAATCGGAAAAAT
>NZ_JAYJLD010000066.1 GCF_035282765.1 Ferviditalea candida
TGGCGCACACGCGAACCCCTCATTTACATAAAGTCCTTGGAACTGCCTATTGGCAATCCCAAGGACTCAAGAGTTTAACCGAACGATATTTCAACATTCGTCAAGGTTGGCGAACCGCCTAGTGCGGAACCGCATGCTAGGTGGTGTGAGAGGACGGGGGTTAGCCGCCCTCTCCTACTCGATTGCTGGCACTCGCGCCGCTGTTAAGACCAAAAATATGATTGGATTTTTGCGGTGAATTCCCGGTTTTAGTTTCTAAGGACAAATTCTCGGATTATTCAACAAATATATCGGGTATTACGCAGGATTCTCTTAATAAATGTCGAATTTGCTAGATATTACAATAAATCCACAAAAAAACATGGTTTAATTGCGAATCAATGTTAATAGAACAAACATTCCCTGACGGTCTGATGTCAGAAGTTTTCGATAAACTGTTAAATACAATATCCTAGCTCGAAGGTGAATTTGTTTATGGAATATTACGCTCACAGCAATGACTCGAATCAATTTCAATTGTTGAAAGATCATTTGTTTGGAGTGGCCGAACTATGCAAACGCAATGCGGAAATATTCGGAGCGGGAGATTTGGGGTATTTGGCAGGGCTGCTGCACGATGTCGGGAAATATTCGAATGAATTTCAACAACGAATCCGGGGAAGTCAAATCAGAGTGGATCATTCCACCGCAGGAGCGCAATGGATTACTCAAGACGACGCAGTACGCCAGTATTTGGGCAAGAACCATCTTCACAAATATCTGGCCAGGCTAATTGCCCATTGTATTGCCGGACATCACGGAGGATTGAAAAATTACGGAACGGTGGATCAGGAAGGGACATTAGCTCATCGTTTATCCGAACCATATCGGCTTGCCCATGTAAAGGACTGGTCGGCTGCATGGAATGAGGTGAAACTTGGCGAAGCAGATCTCACAGCGATCAACCAACTCTTTTCAACTCATAGTTTAACGGCTGACAAGCTGGCTTGGAGATATGCCTTTTTGGGAAGAATGTTATTTTCCTGTTTGGTAGACGCAGACACGATTGACACAAAGCATTTTTGCCAAGCGGATGAGTCAATTCCGCATGCCAAACCACCAGGCATGAATGAATTGTTGAAACGGCTTGAAAGCCATATGCAGCGTATTCTTGAACATTCCGAGCCTACACCGATTAATCAAAAACGGCGTCAAATCCTTGAGGCATGCAATCGGCAATCCAATCTTACGCCGCGCATATTTTCATTGACGGTTCCCACCGGTGGAGGAAAAACGTTGTCATCACTGTCCTTTGCTCTGAAACATGCGGTTAACCATGGCCAACGGCGAATTATTTACGTGATTCCCTTTACCAGTATTATCGAGCAAAATGCGAAGGTTTTTCGCGAGGCAATCGGTCAAGATGCGGTATTGGAGCATCATAGCAATATGAATGAAGATGAATATGAAGAAAATTATGGGCCAGAAGAACTCCGCCGTTTGAAATTGGGCACGGAAAATTGGGACGCGCCGGTCATTGTAACAACTTCTGTGCAATTTTTCGAGTCTCTTTTTTCGAATAAAAGAAGCAAATGCAGAAAACTGCATAATATAGCGAATTCGGTCATTATTATTGACGAGGCCCAAAGCATTCCCAGAGGTTATATGACGCCTTGCTTAAGGGCGCTGGAGGAATTGGTCGAATCCTATAAGTGCACTGTCGTGCTTTGTACCGCTACGCAGCCGTCATGGGACAGTCTTGGAATCGGGATTACGGAGATTATGGACGATCCTTCGCCGAATGAGCTGATGAAAGACTTTAAAAGGGTGGAAGTCGATATCCATAACCATCTGGAAGCGGTTTCCGACGAGATGGTAACCGACTGGCTGGAGGAGGAAGAACAAATTCTTTGTATTGTCAATACTCGAAAACATGCCAAACTGCTGTTCGATCGTATGCTAGAAAGAAAGTTGGAAGGGATCTATCATTTGAGCGGCAGAATGTGCGCCAGACATCGAACGGAGATTTTTGAGGAAATACGTTCGAGGCTGAAGGACAATCTGCCTTGCCGGGTTGTATCCACTCAATTGATCGAAGCGGGGGTTGATGTGGACTTCCCGGTGGTGCTGCGAGCGATGGCCGGGATAGATGCGATTGCTCAAGCGGCTGGAAGGTGCAACCGGGAAGGCAAATTGGAGGTCGGAAAGGTTGTCGTTTTTTATCCCGACAAACAAGGAATGCCATCCAAAGGCTGGATGAAGGAAAGTGCGATAGAGGCACAGAACGTTCTGACCTATCGTACAGAGGAACCATTGTCGTTGGAATGCATTCAAAATTACTTTGAAAGAATTCACGGCATTTGTGACGGCAGAGTCGAGCAGTTGACGGATGCAGAGCAAATCATCAAGTTGATCAGAAAAAAACATAATTTGGAAATCTCATATGAAGATATATCAGACAAGTTCGCATTCATTGATGAGATCATGCAAGTCGTAGTCATTCCATATGATCAGAAAGCATGGGATTTAATTAATGAGATGGATACTTGCATGTATCCGACCGGTGTTATTCGCAAATTGCAGCCGTATATCGTACAAATTTATCGCCATGAGCTTGCGGAGTTTCTGAAGCGGGATCTGATCCGAAACCGCGAAGGTGTTCTCTATTTAACCGATCCGGCGTATTACCATCGGCAAACCGGGTTGTTGGAAGCGGGTGATACGGCTGAACATGAGGTTCTTATATATTAGATGAGGAGATGATGGTATGGGCTATGGCATTCGATTAAGGGTCTGGGGAGAGTACGCCTGCTTCACCCGTCCCGAGATGAAGGTGGAAAGGGTCAGCTATGATGTGATGACGCCGTCTGCGGCACGCGGTATTCTCGAAGCCATTCATTGGAAACCGGCGATTCGCTGGGTGGTGGATCGCATTCACGTCGTCAATCCGATCCGTTTTGAGAATATTCGCAGGAACGAGGTAGAATCTAAAGCTTCAATGAAAAAAGTCATTTATGCGGCAGAGGATCGGCAACAACGCGCTGCTTTAGTGTTAAGAAATGTGGAATATGTAATCGAAGCACATTTTGAGATGATGGATCGGCGTGGAGATGAGGATACACCGGAGAAACATTACAATATCTTTTTGCGACGCGCCCGCCAGGGGCAATGCTTTCACCGTCCGTACTTCGGAACCAGGGAATTCCCCGTGCATTTTGAATTGCTTGAGGATCACTCGAATCAGAGCGACGAAGTAAAGACGGCCCATCGCGGGACTGTCGATCTCGGCTATATGCTGCTCGATCAAACGTATAGATTGAACGGGAAAGGTGAGTTGAAAGAGGCTATTCCGCATTTTTTCCGCGCTAAAATGGTAGACGGGGTCATTGATATCCCCGCTTTGAAGGAGGTGAAAGGATGATCTTGCAAGCGCTGAATGCGTATTATGATTTGTTGTTGGAGCGGGAAGGCGATCGACTTCCGAGGGAGGAGTATTCCTCTGCGGATGTATCGTTCGAGGTGCAACTGAGCGACAAGGGGACGGTTGCTTCCATCCTCCCATACGTTAATGACAAAGGGAAGAGCATAAAACGAACCTTTATTGTTCCCAAGCAGCCCAAACGTGCAGGTTCAGGAATTAATCCTTACTTTTTGTGCGATAAAGCTGAATATTTGTTCGGGTCGGCGTTGTCCATGCGGGAAGCTTGCAGAAAAGGGAGCATCGACTTGTGCAATGCGGTGTTGGAGTTTGCATCGGTTGAATCACCGGAGATTATTTCGTTTAAACGTTTTCTCGGATACAGCGATCAAGAACTTGCGGAACAATTAGGAAAATTCATGAGCCCGGATCTTCACAAGGCATTGTCCTCAGGAGGATTATGCGTTATCAAGTTTGCCCCGACCGGCAAGTTTTTTCACGATGATCGCAAAATCCAGCAAGCTTGGGAACGATATTATGGCAGTACAACGGACGAGGAATCGTCGGGACAGGAACAGACATGCCTGATTACAGGGGAAAATATGTCAGTAAATAAAATTGCCAGACTGCACCCGAATATAAAGAATCTGGTGGGTGCACAGACAGCAGGGGCGGCGATCGTATCTTTCAATATTCCTTCTTTTTGTTCATATGGCCGGGATCAATCCTACAACGCGCCCACTTCGCAAAAAGCGGCCGATGCATATGGATACGTGTTGAACAAATTTTTGGCCGATCCCGATCATTATGTCCGCATGAATGATACGACTGTTGTTTTTTGGGCCGAAACAACATCAGAAAAGGAACAGGAGCTCTTATCCAGCTTATTTCAAGACTTTTCCGATGAAGATGGCAGTAAAATCGCGGATGAGGAAAGTATTCGCATGCGGGTAAAAAGCGCTGTTATTCGCATCAGACAGGGACAAGCTTTCAAAGAAACTTTCCAGGATCTTGATGCGGACGTGAAATTTTATCTGCTTGGACTGTCTCCCAACGCGGCGCGAATAGCCGTTCGATTCTGGTATACCGGGACATTGGGGGAGATTGGAGAGCGCGTATGGAGGCATTATGAGGACTTATCGATTGCCGGATTGGAGCGGAGTCCCACAATTAAAGAGCTATTGCGGGAAATTGCGGTCGGCCATGAATGGAAGAACATTCCTCCGAATATGGAAGGTCAGATGCTCCGATCCATCTTATTAGGTTTGCCGTATTCTCGGGCGGTGTTCGCTCAGTTGATGAACCGGATACGCTCGGAATCCGACGATCCGCGGAAAGGATTGTACAAGATAGGCGCAGTCCGAGCAGCCATGATCAAAGCGTATTTGCTTCGTCAATACCGATCAAGAAATCATGCATTGGAAGGAGAAATCACAATGGGACTGAATGAACAGTCGACGAGTGTTCCTTACCACTTAGGGAGGTTGTTCGCTTGTTTGGAGAAAGCTCAAATCAGCGCATTAGGGCAAAACATTAACGCAACTATACGCGACCGATACTGGGGAGCGGCTTCGTCCACGCCGGCCAATGTATTTCCCCGCTTGCTGAGCTTATCCCAACATCATATCGCCAAGGATGAAAAGTGGGGGAGAAGCAATGATCATCGTATCCAGGAGGTAATGAATTCACTTCCGGGGCAATTCCCCAGGCGGTTGTCTCTGGAAGAGCAAGGCATGTTTGCATTGGGTTATTATCATCAAAGACAAGACTTCTATACAAGTAATAACAACAATTTAAATGAAAAGAGGGAACAGGAATGAAGGAGAAAACAGCTATATCGAACAGATACGAATTTGTACTGCTGTATGACGTGGAAAATGGTAATCCCAATGGAGATCCGGATGCCGGAAATCTGCCGAGAATCGATCCCGAAACCGGGTGCGGTTTGGTGACAGATGTATGCATGAAACGCAAAGTCCGTAATTATATTGAACTGTCCAAAGCCGGCGAGGACTCGTTTGAAATCTACGTGAAGGAAGCAGCGGTATTAAACAACCTGAATAAAGAAGCGTTTCTGGCTCATCCCGACATAGAATTGAAAGAAAATAAACCCGATAAAATGGAAGCCAAGAGAAAAGAAGATCAACAAACACTTGCCAGATGGATGTGTGATAAATATTATGACATACGTGCTTTTGGAGCTGTCATGACCACAGGAGTAAACTGCGGCCAAGTGCGGGGACCGGTGCAGTTCAGTTTCTCCAAAAGCATTGATCCGATCTCCCCGCAGGAAGTGACGATTACCCGTATGGCGGTGACGAATGAGAAGGATGCGGAGAAGGAACGGACAATGGGCCGTAAAAGCATTGTGCCCTACGGTTTGTATCGGATGGAAGGGTTTATTTCCGCACCGCTCGCCGCCCAGACCAATTTCGGGCAAGAAGATTTGGAAGTGCTGTGGTCTGCGCTTATCAATATGTTTGATCATGACCGATCGGCTTCCCGTGGAAAAATGTCGGCCCAAAAATTGATTGTGTTTGAACACGCTACACCGCTTGGGAATGCTCCGGCGCATAAATTGTTCCAGTCAGTTAACGTGGCAAGAAAGAATGGCATTGAGATTCCCCGCTCTTTTCAGGACTATGAGGTCACGATTGGCGAAGTGCCTGGCGGCGTAATGATTTACGAAAAACTGTAGGTGATCTATGGACAGGTCTCCGGAAGAAGACGATTATCTCATGATCTCCGGCATTCAACATTTCGCTTTCTGTCAACGGCAGTGGGCACTTATTCATATTGAAAATCAATGGCGGGAAAATGTACTGACGACAGAAGGGAATCATGTTCACCAACGTGTCGATGATTCTGGTTTTGACGAAACCAGAGGCGTTTTTCGCATTGTCAGATCTGTTCCTCTTGTATCGGAATCATTACGGATACGCGGAATTGCAGACATGGTTGAATTTGAACGGCAATCCGAAAAATGCGAGGAAACGGTTATGTTAGATGGCCGGGAAGGAAATTGGAAAGTTACTCCCGTCGAGTATAAAAGGGGAAAACCAAAATCGGATGATAGGGATATCGTTCAATTGTGTGCGCAAGCAATTTGTCTGGAAGAAATGCTGGGAGTCAAAATCGCTTGCGGAGCCATCTATTATGCGGAAACCAGAAGACGGGAACAAGTCATGTTCTCGGATTCTCTTCGACTTCGGGTAAAAACTTTGGTAGCCGGGATGCGCCTGCTGTATGATGAAAATCGGACACCTCGCGCTGAATACCAAAAACATTGCGAACGGTGTTCACTGATTTCAATCTGCAAACCGAAATGGAGCGCAAAGGGTTATTCTAAATCGGCAGCGGCATATGTTAAGAGATTCGTTGAAGGAGGTGAAGATCAATCCGACGATTGTTGAACACGCTTTATGTGACGCTGCCTGACGCTTATGTGGGTGCGAAAGGCGAAACATTGATTATCCGTTCCGATGGTGTCAAAGAAATGCAGGTGCCGATCATCAACCTGGAATCTGTCATCGTATTTGGTTACAGAGGTGTCAGTCCGGATGCCATGCAGCTTTGCATCGATAATCACGTCTCCCTTGTTTTTTTGACGCCATACGGACAGTTTAAGGCTCGGATCACGGGCGAGACAAAGGGAAACGTTCACTTGCGACGTACGCAATACCGTTGGAGTGACAATGGAGAACAAACGTTATTGTTGGCAAAGCGCTTTTTATTCTCGAAAATTGGAAATGCCAGGGTTTCCCTTCAGCGGACCCTGCGGGATTATCCGGACCGGGTTGATCAAGATCGGTTGAAGTCCGTGCTCCTCCTGTTAAATCGTCAAATAAGAGAAATCAATAACAGTCAATCGCTCGATGAATTGCGGGGAGCGGAAGGATTGGCGGCACGCAGCTACTTTTCCGTTGTTTCAGAGCAAATATTGGTCAATAAACAAGGTTTTTCATTCAAAGGCAGAGTAAAACGACCGCCTACGGACCCGGTTAACGCGTTGCTTTCATTTCTTTATACATTATTGGCCAATGATGTTACCCATGCATTGGAAACAGTCGGCCTAGATCCTCAAGTAGGTTTTCTCCATAGAGATCGTTCAGGGCGAAACAGCCTGGCGTTAGACCTAATGGAGGAATTCAGGGTGTATTTTGCCGATCGCACCATGCTGACATTGATTAACCGCCAGCAAATTTTCCCGGATGATTTTGTGCGAAAAGAGTCCGGAGCTTACTTTTTAAAAGATGATGCTCGGAAAATCGTGCTGACGGAATGGCAACAACGAAAGAGAGACGAGATCAGGCATCCTTTTTTTGATGAGAAAATTGCCGTCGGGTTATTGCCTTATGCGCAAGCGATGTTATTGGCCCGGTATCTGAGAGGTGACCTTGACGACTATCCTCCATTTTTCTGGAAGTAGGTTGAAGCCGAATGATGGTGTTAATCACGTATGATGTCAGTACGATGGATACTGATGGTCAAAGAAGATTAAGACAGGTAGCCAAACAATGCGAGAACTATGGGCAACGTGTGCAAAATTCAGTATTTGAATGTCTGGTGGATCCACAGCAATTTAAAGAACTACAGTTGCAACTGCAAAAAATTGTCGCCCCAGAGACGGATAGCCTAAGATTTTACCACCTTGGTTCGAAGTGGAAAGGCAAAGTGGAGCACTATGGCTCGAAAAAAGGGTACGACCCTGAAGGGTTTTTAATGATCTAAAAGATAATATTTATTGCGAACCCAAAGTGAACATGAATTTCCAATTAGGTTCGCGAACCATGTGAAACAAGGGAAAAACGATATTTGAAAGTCAAATTGTTCCTAACCATCTCTTTCTTTTAATAGGTTCGCGTATTTGTACTAAACAAAGCTTACAGGTAAACTATTGTTCGTACGTATTGTCGCCCGCCGTGCGCGGGCGTGGATTGAAACCGGACGAACGATCGCGCTTGGATCATCAGTGATAGTCGCCCGCCGTGCGCGGGCGTGGATTGAAACAGCAACGGTTACGATCACAGCTGAAATCTTTGATGTCGCCCGCCGTGCGCGGGCGTGGATTGAAACCTTGCCCACATCCGGGACAGATACCATGCCGTCGTCGCCCGCCGTGCGCGGGCGTGGATTGAAACCACTGCGGGCGGATTTTGGGATTAATGTCAGGGCTGTCGCCCGCCGTGCGCGGGCGTGGATTGATGTGAATTTGCACATTAATCCGGCAGGGGTTTTGCAAATTAAATCGGCATAAAAAGCAGCTTTTTTTCGTTGTTTTGCAAATTAATTCCGCATAGGATC
>NZ_JAYJLD010000067.1 GCF_035282765.1 Ferviditalea candida
AATTCGGCCCATTCGCACGGGAATTATCCACATGTTTACAAGCCTAACGCCTTCCACTTAGCAAGTATGCCCTGATATTATGGGCTTTCGAAATTCAGGATAAATCGACTATATTCGTTGCCTGCTATAACCCTAAATTTATTTCCTCGCCAATTTGCTTCAACTCGCCCAGTTCAACCTTGCGGCCGATCTCAATAGCCAATTGTGCGGCGGTGGCTATTTCCAACGCGGCTTTTCCGTCTTTCTCCGTAACCGCCGGCATTATTCCCAATCTCAATGCTTCGATAAAGTGGCTCATTTCCAGTTGAAAGGCATCCCTGAACCGTTCCGGAAACGCCGGTACGATATCATGCAAACCACCTTTAGGCGTCAGCAGTTTTACGTCGCGATGACGAAGCGAACCGATGACGATCGTACCTTCAGTACCGATAATCTCCGCGCGGATATCGTAACCATACAGAGCGTTGCGGCTGCTCTCGATGTCTCCCGCTGCTCCGGATTCGAAATTCAGATAGGTCAAGGCTTGGTCAACATCGCCGATCTGCTTCATAAATTCGTTCACGAGTATGCTTCCGTGAGCCGCGACGCTTGTTACTTCAGCACCCAGCAGAAAACGCGCCGCGTCATAATCGTGTATCGCCATATCCAGAAACATGCCGCCACTGTTCCTGATGAACGCTGCCGGAGGGGAAGCGGGATCGCGGGAGACGGCCTTAAAATAAATCGGTTTTCCGATGTCACCCGCCGCAATTCGTCGATTGGCTTCGGCGTATGCAGGGTCAAACCTTCTCATGAAGCCGACCTGGCACAGGACCCGGTTCTCTCGGACCGTTTCAATGACCTCGTCCGCCTCCTTCAAGTAGCGGGTTAACGGTTTTTCCACGAAAATGTGCTTGCCGTTTTTCGCCGCTCGGAGCGCCATGTCCGCGTGAGTACCGGTTGGCGTCGCGATGACAACAGCATCGATATCGGGATCCGCAAACACGTTCTCAGGATCGTTCGTCCAGCGCTCCGCTTTCAGCTCACGGGCCGTCTTCTCTGCATGTTCAGGGATCGTATCCGCGACGCTGACGAGCTTGGCGCCTTTCACCTTGGAAGCCAAATTCTCCGCATGCCAGCAGCCGAGTCTGCCCAATCCCAGAACGGCGCAGCGAATTGTGTCTTTCATGGTCTCTCCTCCGTCTTATTTATCATGAATCATCTGTAAGCCAGTTCCATAATTTTCTCTTGACTGGCCTCGGCGCGGTTGAGTTCGCCCTTCTTGTGGCCTTCGTGCATAACCATGATCCGATCGCTCATACCCAAAATTTCCGGCAATTCGGAAGAAATCATAATAATCGCTTTACCAGTTTGGGCAAGTCGGGACATCAGCTTGTGAATTTCCGATTTAGCGCCAACGTCGATTCCTCTTGTCGGTTCATCCAGAATGAGAATATCCGGATTATTGAGCAGCCATCTCGCCAACAGCACCTTCTGTTGGTTTCCTCCGCTAAGGTTTACGATATGCTGGTTGAGACTGGGCGTTTTAATGCTGAGACGATCGACAAAAGCCGAGCACATATCATTAACCAGTTGCCTTTTTAGCAATCCGAACTTATTCAAGTAGTCATTGATGCTCGACACGATCATATTGTCTTTCACGGTTAATGGAAGAAAGGCCCCGGTAATTTTCCGGTCCTCCGTCAGCAATCCCATCCTGTTCTTGATCGCATCCCGGGGAGATTTGATTTCCACTTTTTTTCCTTTGATGTAGAACTCGCCAGAATCGGGCGGATGAATCCCGAAGATGCTTTCGATCACCTCCGTTCTTCCGGCTCCCATTAACCCCGCAATCCCCAAGATTTCCCCTCTTCGCACCTCAAAACTGATATTCTGGAACTTTCCCTTGCGGGTGAGATTTTTCACGGAAAGCATCACTTCTCCGATCTCCGCTTCGTCCTTGTGGAATACTTGCTTGATTTCCCGACCTACCATCATCTGGATCAATATTTCCTGGTTCAACTCGTTTACCGACTTCGTCCCGATACATTGACCATCCCTAAATACGGTGATGTCGTCGCAAATCCGGAAGATTTCACCCATTTTGTGGGAAATGTAGATGATGGACACACCTTTGGATTTTAGGGAAGCTATGATTTGGAACAGTTGCTCGACCTCCTTGTCCGTAATGGCCGAAGTCGGTTCGTCCATGATGATCAGGTCGGCGTTGTATGAAACCGCTGCGGCGATTTCCACCATCTGCATATTCGCAATGCTGAGATCGACCATTTTGGCATTGGGATTGATGTCGATTTGTAAAGATTCGAATAGTTTCCTGGTTTCCTCGACCATCTTTTTCTTGTTGATCCATCCAAAGCCAAGCGTCGATTCACGCCCCAAGAAAATATTCTCAGCGACCGTCATTAGCGGAACCGGAGTTAATTCCTGATGGATCATGGAGATTCCTCTCCGCAATGCATCCTTGGAACCGGAGAGTTTGATTTCCTCCCCCTTGAATTTGATTGATCCCTTATCCGGGATGTAAATGCCAAAAATAATCTTCATTAAGGTTGATTTGCCGGCCCCATTCTCGCCCATAAGCGCATGAACGGTGCCTTTGCGAACCTTCAGCCGGATTTGGTCGAGCGCTTTGACCCCCGGAAACTCCTTTGTTATATCCGTTAACTCCAAAATGTACTCCGAGCTCACCTTATTCACCTCAAATCTTTCTGATAGATTCCCATCACTTACTGAAGTTTGAATTGGCTGACCGATGATTGCAGCCTCTCGGCCATAACAGATAATGTCTGGGAATGAGCGGCGTTCTGTTGAAGAAATGCAAATTGTTCTTCGGTCGACGCCGTCACATTTTGGGTTCCCGCAGCGATCATCCCCGAAATGCCCGATAACTGCTCCATCGATTGAACGATTTGTTTGGAGTATTTGGAAAGCTGCTGCGACGAGCCGAAAACTTCGCGAATTTGGTTGGTGGTTTCGTTGCAAAGGAGTTTGATATCCCCGAACAATTCGCTGACTTCCCTGGAAGCGCTGATCCCTTTGAACAGCTCACGACTCATCTCTTCGACGGAATCCGCAGCATGTTTTGTTTCGGTCTGCACATTGTGAACTAATTCCGTTACTCGTCGAGTTGATTCATTCGATTGATTGGCAAGTTTACGGATCTCGGCAGTTACAACTGAGAATCCGCGTCCGTGCCCACCGGCTCTGGCCGCTTCGATAGCGGCATTCAAGGACAAAAGATTCGTATGATTCGAAATTTCGGAGATAACAGAATTGATTTCGCCTATTTCGTTAGATCTTGCTTGCATCAATTGCATAATCGATTTCATCCGCTGCATGATGTCCTGCATCGTGTTCATCTGATGTGTGATCTTGACAATCTCGGCGTCTCCGTCCAGCGCCTTGCCCAATGCTTGCTCCGCTTTCATCATTGCTTCGCGGCTGCTTTGATCAATGCGGTCGATCCCCCTGGTCATTTCATAGATCGCTTGTAAACTTCTCTCCGCTTCTTGCACTTGGTTAATGGAGCTTTCCATCAATTTTTCCATAATTTCTGTTATTTGTCCGGCGGCATACTTGGTTTGTTCCGTCCCGGCCGACACATCTTTGGATATGGAGGTAACCTCCTTTGTGCTTTCGTTAATTCGGACGACAAGGTAACGCAAATTTTCAATCATTTGATTAAAGGCTTGCGTTAGTTGACCGATTTCGTCTCTTTGATTCACGCGCACTTTCTCGATAGCGAGATCGCCGTTTGATATCGACTTGGCTGCACCGGATAACATGACAATCGGCCTGGAAATTATGCGAGAGATCAATAGGCCGATACCGAAAGCCATGGAGAAGATGATGATCGAGATAATGAGTATCATCTGTTTCATACTAGCAACCGTTTTATCGTTCGTAATTTTCCCCTCTTGCATAAGCTGATCCTGCTGACTGGATAACTGCTCGGCAAACTTCATGATCACGCCTCCAAGCGGCAGGACCCCCGTCTTCACTTCCTGGGCTGCTTGCTCCAGTTGGCCCTTCGGCAAATCAAAAATCTTCTCTGCTTTATCCTTGTATTGCTTGTTCAATTTAGCAACGTAGTCCAACTGCTCAAGCATGGCCGGATTATTAATTAAGGGTCTTGCTTCGGCCAACAGTTCGTTCATGGAGTCATTCACGCTCGTCAGTTGAAGTTTGTTGAAAGCGTCTTGCGTCAAGAGAAAGGCGTACAAATTGCCATTCTGGGAAGAAGCGAAAAATTTCATATTATCCGCATATGACTTAAGCAACGCTTGATGGTCCATTAGACTCAAGAAGGACTGATGAACTCTGTTTAAGGACTGATAGTAGACCAATCCCGCTCCTCCTGCAATAAAGGCAATGATCAAATAACCCAGGATTAACTTCTGTAGAATCGACAGACGCATTTCGTCAACCCCCCTTGGTCACCTATGCTAACGGGAAGATCTGCATGCAAAGATAGAAGCAGCATGATCATCCCAGGCGTTTATTTTCTCTTGTTTTTTCTGGAATCGACGAATACGGCGATCGTGATGATCGCGCCTTTGAGGATTTGCTGCCAATAAGAGGATACATTCATTAGATCCAGACCGTTATTCATGACTCCGATGATCAAAGCGCCAATGATCGTACCGCCAATGGTGCCGACTCCTCCAGCAAGGCTCGTACCGCCGATAACGGCTGCAGCGATTGCATCCAATTCATACATCATGCCGGCTGTCGGTTGTCCGGACGCAATACGGGAAGTCAATATAATGCCGGCGATGGCCGACAGCAACCCCGCATACCCATAGAGTATAATTTTGTACTTATCAACGTTAATACCGGCAATGACAGCTGCTTGCTCATTGCCGCCAATGGCATAAATATATTTTCCGAATTTTGTATTATTCAAAAGCAAATAGGAAACTACGCCTACAAACAAAAATATCAGAATCGGCACCGGAATTCCGAACAAATCTCCTTGGCCGATAAACTTGAACGAATCCGACAAGTTGCCGATTGGTCTTCCTCCGGTATACAGCAATGCCGCACCTCTTGCCGCGGTCATCATGCCAAGGGTTACGATGAACGGGGCTATCTTTCCCTTCGAAATAATCGTTCCGTTAATGACACCTGTCATCACTCCAACACCAAGACCCGCCATGATGGTTATAATCAGAGGATACTGGCCCGGATGTGCCAAGGTAGCGACAACAACCGAGACCAGCGCGATTAACGACCCAGAAGAGAGATCGATTCCCGTTGTGATGATAACAAAGGTAACGCCAATCGCCACAATCCCGACCACCGACATCTGTCTGACAATGTTAAACAAATTTTCCGATGTCAAGAAAGTCGGAGCCAAAATGGAGATGAGGATCATTAATGCGATTAAGATCAACAGCATTCCATAGCGGCTCAACAACACGGCAAGCTTGAAACGGCCGTTCTTAGCCGTAGACTTCTGTTTCGTTAATGCTGCTTGTTCACTCATTTTTACCATCCTTCGTTATATTTCTTTTTGCCAGCAACACTCGATAACATCCCCCATGAAAGAAATACCGCTTTACTCACGCTGCGAACAGTAATTTTTCACAATTAGAACGATAAGGACACATCACCAGGATATGTCCTCACCGCCCACTCCTATACTGTGATCAATTACTTGGCCCACTTTTTCACATATTCTTCCACATTATCTTTCGTTACCAGTTCATAAGGTACCCAAACATTCTTCTCCACCGCTTCACCTTTTGCCGCTTTAATCGCCGTTTCCAAGCCAGATTGGCCTTGACCGTCGGCATTCTGGTATACCGTAACCTGCAATTTCCCGGACTTTACGAACTCCAAGGCGTCCGGAGTAGCGTCCACACCGGCGAAAATAATATTCTTGGCTTTACCTGCAGCCTCAGCAGCCATAATGGCGCCGATTGCCATTTCATCGTTGTTGGACACAACCGCATCGATCTTCTTGCCGGAATTCAGCCAGTTCTCCATGAGTGCCATGCCCTTAGCGCGGTCCCAGGACGCAGTGCCTTCCAAAACAACTTTCATGTCAGGGTTATTAGCGATGATCTGTTTGTTGCCTTCTGTTCTCTTAATTTCCGCCTCCTGGCCTAATTGCCCGTTCATAATGGCAATGTTGCCTTTTCCGTTCAGCAGTTTTACAACTTGCTCCATCTGCATCGTACCAGCTTTAATGGATTCCGATCCGACGTATGCCGTCGCTTTATCCACACCTTCAAACCACCTATTGACAACGACGATCGGAATATTCGCTTTATTGGCTCTGTCGACCATATCCACTGCAGACACAGTATCGACGGGAACGATGACGATCGCGTTCACCTTTTGTGAAATAAGGGTCTCGATTTGAGATAATTGTTTGTTAGCATCATTCTGAGCATCCACGTAGGTAACATCAACGTTTTGCTGTGTACTCTGATATTTCTTCATACCTTCCTGTAAATAACTCAACCATTTATCGCTAAAGTCTGGAAGAGCCGCACCGATAACGATCTTCTTATTATCGTTCGAAGTTCCGCCCGCCTGTTTGGAATCGCTTGAAGCTGCCTTATCGGCAGTTCCTTGCGCGGTCGAGCCGCCTCCGTTGGAGCAGCCGGCGAATACTAATGTTAAACAAATCAAACTCAAAAACAATACCGAAATTTTTGTCGCTTTCATGAATTTACTCCCCCTCAATTAAAATTGGAAATGACATGAGTGTTGACTTCTTAAGTACGCTGGATTTGCGAACGGGTCGCACCTTCTCGATACCCTCTGTTTTATCTCACCCCCCACCAAAATCAACCCTCAATTTTCTGGATGCAACCGTTTTCAAATTTTTTTGAGAAAATTATAGTCTGCTATGTTAGCTAAATAAAGGAAATCGTTTTACCTTAAATTTTCATGATAGATACTACAAAATTCTTAAATAAACTAATAAATTCAATAGAAATTACAGTAACCACAGATAATCACTTGTATATTAACAAGGTCTTTTTGATTAAGCGCTTACCTAAGACAATAATAGAAGATTTGCTTTTAGAAATCAACAGTTTTTTTAGTAAATTTAATTTAACTTTTCATTCCTTTAAGAATGACCATATTTTTGTTGGTAACGCTCCCGGAATCGCTGGCCCATCGCATAGCAAATGTCCCAAAGATCCGCTACGGGTTGTCTGGTGAACGGTTGGGTATACATATACCCCGGTGGGCCAAATTCCGGCGTACATGTCACAAAGGGGAGGCCGGCAGCTTTATGGATGCTGCAAATCTCATCCCACCACTATTCATGTCTTCACAGCGCATATTCATACTCCGGTACACGAAAATCTGGAACCTGCGGTCCATGCTTGTATCCTACCCGCGCATGAATATGGATGACATGCCGCATCGCCAGTGACAAACTTTCCTCATGATCGGGCAACATCGATTCGCAAACGTTGCACCAGTGACTGAAGTCGGCAACGATATGAAGTTCCGGCAAATCCTGAAGCAATTTTGCCGTACTCCAAGGCGTGAATGTGGCTCTGCCTCGATGAGTTTCATGACCGAGTGGGACGCCAATATGCTTCTCGAGACGTATGGCATGACGAAAAAAGCTTACCTGCTCCTCATGAGGCATGGAATCTTTGGCGCTTTGCGAATTTATTAATACCGGTTGAGTTTCCAACGACGCGATATGAGCCTCCGCCGAATCCGGGTATGGTTTCTCATTGTCCTCGCATCCGGAGTACACATGCAGGATCAACTCCAAACCGTATTGATCCAAAAGCTCCCTGAAACGCGATTCTTCTGCTACGGTCGGCAACTGTAATACGCGAGGATTCCAACCGCGATGAGCGAGACGAACCAAATAATTGTTTCCCGTATGGCCGGACCGTCCTTCCGCTTCATCAATTCCTTCAATCGCCGCCTAGGAATCGGGCATGTGTACCACTCGGCCCCTACAAGACCTTTTTCATACGCGAGCTTGCCTTCCGGCCCGGTAAGGCTATATTCCTTCTTTTTTTGCTTGACGCCAATTGATTCTCTTCCTCGTGAATTTGTTTTTCTTCGTGATGCGGCTTTATCTATATCGTATCGGGTTCCTACTATCCCGACAATGCATGAGATTGACGTTTTGTTTGTCTGCAATTGATAATTCAAATTATTAACTCAACTTTCGCAGCTGAATTTAGGCAGTAAACCCTTGATGTAATTGGGCAAACCGGAGATCCAGTCATATAGTTGACGAAAGATTGAGGTTTT
>NZ_JAYJLD010000068.1 GCF_035282765.1 Ferviditalea candida
AATTAGGGCAGTGAATGTACAGCATTCCATGACCCAGCATACAGGAGGCGCTTTTTGTTTTGCAAACCGCATTTTAATTCATTACAGGAATAGCTCCTTGCTGGATTATTGAGATTAGTATACCCCCTGAAATTGAAAACAAGCTCCGAAAAATTTAGTTGGATCTTTAGAGCGCTTGATTGGTTAGGGGGAACGGAATTGAAGATCACGAACTGTCCGGTTTGCGGCAAGTTTCACACAGGGGAAAGAAGCTACAGCGGCTTGTGTATCGATTGTGCGGAAATTCATCTGCAGCATTCCCATAAAATCAAGGATTACTTGCAGCAGCACCCGTTCGCTTCTGTAATGGAAGTGTATTTCAATACGGGCGTTCCTTTGAGGTCCATCCGGGAAGTCATGAAAAACGTATAGATCTCCCATGCCCTTTCAAGCCGCAGAATATAGGCAAATATAGAAATTTACTTTTACGTTAGGTATACTGAATAGGAATCCTATTTATATAAGAATAAGTCTATTTACAATGCAAAGGAGATGCCAGTATGTATGATGTTGCCATAATCGGTGCAGGACCGGCCGGATCCAGCGCAGCTTTGTTTACCGCTAAGGCCGGTAAGGCAACGCTGTTGATCGACAGCGATCAAAGTGTCACAAAACGGGCGTGGATCGAAAATCATTATGGAGTGATGGAGATAACTGGGCCCGATCTGTTCGACACGGGTATCAAACAGGCCGTCAAGTTCGGAGCTGAATTCGTGAAGGACAAGGCCGTGAATATCACTAAAGCCGACGGAGGGCTGAAAATCGAAACGGAGAACGGCAAATATGCGGCCAAGCATGTGATTCTTGCGACCGGTTTGGCGGTCGATTTGGCGGAAGCTATAGGTCTGCCGACGCTTCCCGGTACGGAGCCGCGCATCAAGTCGATCCTGAAGGTGGATGCCCAGGGTAGAACCGATCAAGAGGGAATTTGGGCTGCCGGCACTTGTGCGGGTGTCAGCATGCATACCATTATCACTGCCGGTGACGGGGCGAAGGTGGCCATCAATATCGTCAGCGAATTGAATGGTCAGCGCTATGTCGATCATGATGTTTTGAAATCCTAGTCCAACGGCGCGCAGCAAATTCACAGGTTTGCCGACTCGGCGAATTGAACATAATGAACAGTGAATCCATAGACTAACAGGAGGATCTGTTCATGAAGAAAACGGGTTATATATTGCTTTTGTCGGTGATGATACTGACGTTGAGCGCATGTAATTCAAAGGCGACATTGGGCAGCTCGGAGCCCAAGGAGGTTAATTCGGCTCAGGCCGTATTGTACGATTCCAAAGGAGAGAAGATCGGCAATGCCGTATTGACGGAAGCGGAGGAAGGCGTCAAGATTGCAGTAACGGCCTCGAACCTTTCGCCTGGAACGCATGCCATTCATATTCATGAAAAGGGCAAATGCAGTCCTCCGGACTTCAAGTCGGCAGGCGAACATTTCAATCCTTACGGCAAACAGCACGGGTTTAAAAATCCGAAAGGCTATCATGCGGGAGATTTGCCGAATATTGAAGTGGGAAAAGACGGAACCGTCAAAGCGGAGATTTTGGCCGCAAAGGTAACGCTTAAGAAGGGTGAAGCGAATTCGCTGCTGAAGCGCGGCGGAACCGCGCTGGTGATCCATGAAAATCCGGATGACTACATAACGGACCCGGCCGGAAATGCGGGAAACAGGGTCGCTTGCGGGGTTATTACGGAGAGTCGGAAATAAGTTTTTGAGGGAATGAAGCGGCCTAAGCCCTTCATTCCCTCTTTGTTTTAATCATTTTAATCATTCATTTTTCAAATCAAGTTCCCTGGTCTAATTCAATCGGTTCAGCGCTGTTTCGTAATCCATATTCATCTGCAGAACAATGTGCATCGGGCTCGACGGCAGGATGCTTTTTTTCAAATGCTGAAATAAAATCGGTTTATTGCACTTTAAGATTGTGACCATTTCGGTAGTGGGAGGAACAGTTTCCTTATGCCGGAGAAGCATGCTTAAAAAATCAATGATGTAGTGCATATCTTTACGGTCATCTTTAACCGCTTTCAAGATATATATAAAATCTTTAATGAGCTTTTTCCTGCCTTCACTAGTTGAGACCATCCTTCACTACATTCCGTTCAAAAAACGAATTTGTCATTTCGATGATGATAGGATTTGGAAAGGGAAGTCGACATGTTGGGCCGCATCGATTTTTTTCTCAAGGATGTAGTTTTCTTTCAGCAGCTATCACCCGAAGATATAAGGAAAATTTCCCCGTAATTTTCTGAAAAGACATTTAAAAAAGGAACGACCATTTTTTTGGGAAATGAGCCGGGGGATGAGTTTTTTATTGTCAAGGAAGGGATTGTCAAAATCTCAAAATTGTCGCCGTAGCGCGCATCCGAAAGACGAATGAAATGCTCAAGGATTTGACTCACGCTTGACGCGCGTGCCCGGGTTATCAAGCTCATCTCCGGATTGGCCGGGGAATACGGCGCGTTAGGCAAGGCAAGAAGGAATGCTGATCGACTTGAAGCTGACGCATCCAGCAAATTGCCGATATGACGAGCACGGTCAGAGAGACGGTCACCAAGATTCTTCTTGAGCTGCAGAACCGGGACATCATCCGAATCGAGCAAAAGAAAATTTGGTTCTCGGACATCAAGAAATTGCAAAGCCTGCTTTCATAGGCGCACTGGCGAACCCGTTGGACAGAGCAAGCTTCATCCGTGTCCGTGAAGCCGCGCCGCCGGTCAGGACCCGGAGGTTGTCAGCATGCTTACAATCCGCTGCAGGCGGATGAACTCGTTTTTCTGCAAATTCAGTCGAAAATATCCGTAATAATAGGATGCTTCAGAGAACGTTAAGCCGGGATGGCAGATGATCGGTTCATGAGAAAAAGGATTATCGATAATGATCTGCCATTCGCCTTTCCGGTCTTCGGGAGCGATAGCGCGCAGCGCTTCCATCTTGTAAGCCGCCGTACGTTCCAGTTCCTCCCAAATGCTGCTCCAGGCGGGGCTGATGGATCCGGGCTCCGGAACAGCGAGCCGGCCTTTCCGCAACATCTCCTGCACCTTCTCCGCTTGCATTTCCTCAAATTGTTTCAATTCGTTCCGCAGCAGTTCCACAAATCGGCTGAACAGCGAATAGCCTCCTTCGGCAAACAGCTTGCGAAGATCCGCGTATTCGGCATCAGTCCGTGCTTGTTCCAGCTTGGTTAACAGGGTATCGATTTTCATTCGGTTCATCAGATCACCTTTGAGTAGTGGATTAAATTATCATGAGTTCAGGCTTGAAATACGGCTTCGCTGATTGATGTCAGGTTCTGTACTTTGTAAAGACGGGCATACGCGCCGTCCAACCTCATCAATTGGTCATGGGTGCCTATTTCCTTGATTTCGCCGTTCTCGATCAGCACAATCTGGTCCGCATGCGTTATCGTCGACAGCCGATGGGCGACGACCAGCGTGGTTCGGTCCTTGACCAGTTTTTCCAAAGCCAATTGAATCAGATGCTCCGATTCGAGGTCCAGAGCGGACGTGGCTTCGTCAAAAATCAGAATGCGCGGATTTTTCAAAAAGACCCTTGCTATGGCAATCCGCTGTTTCTGTCCTCCGGAAAGCTTGACCCCGCGTTCACCGATTTCGGTGTTGTAACCGTTCGGAAGCTGCTGAATAAAATCGTGCGCATTGGCGGCGATCGCCGCGCGGATGATTTCGTCCTCCGTCGCATCGGGCCTGCCCATCAGTATATTTTCGAATACGGAGCCGCTGAACAGGATGTTGTCCTGCAGCACCATCCCGATCTGCCCGCGCAGGCTTTTCAAGGTAACGTTCCGGATATCCCGTCCGTCAATGCGAATGGCTCCGTCCCGGATATCGTAAAAACGGGGAATGAGCGATACCAGTGAAGATTTTCCGCCGCCGCTCATGCCCACGAAAGCGACGGTTTGCCCGGGCTGAATGGTCAGTTGAATGTTTCTGAGAATCGCTTCCGTTTGCTCGCTGTAGCTGAACGTGACGCGGTCAAATTCGATTTTGCCTTTGACCGTCGGCAGTTCGCGGGCATCAGGCGCATCCACGATATCATAAGGCTCCTTCATGAAATCGGTCATTCGGTCGAGCGACGCGAAGGCTTGCGTCAGCACGGTCGATGAATTCACCAGCCTGCGAAGCGGGCTGTACAGACGCTCCAGATATCCGAAAAAGGCGACCAGCGAGCCCATCGACAAATTTCCTCGGATCACTTCATATCCGCCGTAGCCGATGACCATCAGCGGGGCCAGATCGGTCAATGTATTGATAACGGAGAAGGTGAGGGCGTTCCAGCGGGTTTGGGCCATGGCCTTGTTGAGAAAATTTCGGTTTTTTCCGTCAAATCGGCGGCCTTCGTACTGTTCGAGCGTAAAGCTGCGGATCACGGGGATGCCCTGAATTCGTTCATGCAAGTAGCCTTGAATTTCGGCCAGCGCCTGCGAGCGGTCCTTCGTCAGCTGCTTCAGCCTCTTGTACAGGATTTTGACGGCCAGCCCGTACAGCGGGAAAACGGCGATGGCGACGTACGTTAGCGGTGGATTCAAATAAAACATGACCCCGATCGCGATCGTCAGGGTGAACAAATCCAGCCAGATGTTCATCAGTCCGGTTTCCACAATGCTCTTGGTCTGTTCTACATCGTTGATAAAGCGGGAGATCACTTCGCCGATTTTATGGTTTTGATAATAACGAAGAGAGAGCTTTTGGATATGCTCATACAGACGGCTTCGGATGTCGTATAAAATCCGGCTGGTGGTCAACTGGGCAAAATACTGCCTGAAATACTCGACGGGTCCCCTTAGAACAACAAACAGCAGGAAGGCGGCGCTGATAATCATTACAAGCTGCCGAAGCTTCTCGGAGACCGTCAAATCGTTGTTCAACAAAAGATGATCGACGATATATTTGAGGATCAGAGGCAACGTCAGCGGGATCCCGAACTTGACGATGCCGATGATGACGGTGATGAGGATCAACCCCCGGTACGGCTTGACAAATTGTAGGTAAGTTTTCAAGCTGGACACGGTTTACTCCCCCCCCATTTCCCGGATGTTGATTATTAAGCTATTGTAACAGAAAAGCAAATAAAAAGGGAGGCTTCCCGCCTCCGTGCTGTCGTTGTGCTGTGATAATGTCACCCTGTAACTGTTCTGAGATAATGTCACTATGGGACAGGAGACATTGACATTGACTAGAGCAGAGTTGAAGAAGG
>NZ_JAYJLD010000069.1 GCF_035282765.1 Ferviditalea candida
GGCGAATCCTGATCGCCACACTGACGTCGGTGACGAAAACAAAAAACCACCGTCATTGGCGGTTCCGAATTCACTGTCAATTAAAGTGGCTGATGACAATATGCCCGCCTTGCTTGAGGGAGCCAGAAATACAGTCCTTCTCACGATCGTATCCGTTTTTTTCGGTGCACTTCTAGGGCTTTTCCTGGCGCTAGGAAGGCTGTCGAGAAATAAGGCCCTGGACAGGCTATGTTGGTTTTATATCTGGCTTTTCAGAGGAACCCCGCTTTTGATGCAGTTGTTTTTTATTTATTACGCCCTGCCCAAAATACATCCGGCGCTGACTTTGCCGGGGCAATGGGTACCGGCACTGCTGGCTTTGAGCTTGAACTCGGCCGCTTATTTGGCGGAAATCATAAGGGCCGCAATTCAATCTATCGACAAGGGGCAGTTGGAAGCGGCCAAAGCATTGGGCATGAGCTATGGACAGGCTATGAGCAGGGTGATTATTCCGCAGTCTTACAGACGCCTTATACCGCCTGTGGGAAATGAATTGATCGCCCTTCTTAAGGATTCATCTCTTGTGGCTATGATTGGAATGACTGAGCTGATGAAGGTAACCAATCAGATTTCCACTGCCCAATCGGTCGCTACGGTTTATATGCCGGCTGCGGTTCTTTATCTTGGCTTAACGACTTTTTTCACATTCATTTTTGAAAAGCTTGAGAAAAAATACTCTGTCTACGAATAGGAGGCGCAGTCTCATGATGATTACAATGGAAAACGTCAGCAAGTCATTTGGCTCCCTCCAGGTACTGAACAACATCAATCTATTCGTCGAAAAAGGCGAGGTTGTATGTATCATTGGCCCCAGCGGATCCGGTAAAAGTACGCTGCTCAGATGCCTGAACCATCTTGAGAGGATTACCGGCGGAAAGGTGTATATTGAAGGGGAACTGATCGACGAAAGGGTGGATGGAAGAGATCAGCTCAAGGTATCACAGAAAAAGGTCTCGCAAATATGCGCCGAACTGGGCATGGTTTTCCAAAAGTTCAACCTTTTTCCCCATATGACGGTATTGCAAAATATCATAGAGGCGCCGATGATAGTCAAAAAAGTGCCTAAAAATACTGCTGTGGAAACAGCCATGCAGCTTTTGAAGAAAGTCGGACTGGAAGATAAAAAAGATGAGTACCCGTCGAGGCTTTCAGGCGGTCAGCAGCAGAGGGTGGCGATTGCAAGAGCGCTGGCGATGCAGCCCAGGATCATGCTGTTTGACGAACCGACCTCCGCACTTGATCCGGAGTTGGTGGGCGAGGTGCTTGAGGTCATGAAGGAGCTTGCGAATGAGGGGATGACAATGCTGGTGGTTACCCATGAGATGGGCTTCGCCAAGGAAGTGGCTCACAGGGTTATATTCATGGATAAGGGTGAAATACTGGAACAGGGAGCACCTCGAGATATTTTCACCAGCCCGGTTCATGAGCGAACCAAGTCCTTTTTGCAGAAAGTGCTGTAATCTCTTATTGGACTAGCCCTGCGTTCCCATTGACTTGAGTAGCGACAATTTCCGGATGAGAGTACCGCCGAAACGGTGACGACATTCAATTGAACATCAAATTTCTATGACTATGGCTTGGGTTTTTTCTTTTTCTTGGGCGTATGTTAAACTTGAATTGTCAAGAACCAAAATTAGTCATGAGAAGGTGGATGATTGCATATGTTCGATCATACAGAAAAGCACAAGAGTAGACCTAACCGTTTGATTAACGAGAAAAGCCCTTACTTACTGCAGCATGCCTATAATCCTGTTGACTGGTATCCATGGGGCGAAGAAGCCTTCAACAAAGCAGCAAGGGAGAGCAAACCGGTATTTTTAAGTATAGGATATTCCTAGCTTCGGCTAACAAAATATTGAAGAAAAGGAAGATGCTACGGCTACATGTCATTGGTGTCACGTGATGGAGCGTGAATCATTCGAGGATGAGGAAGTGGCTGCGCTTTTGAACAAGCATTTCATCTCCATCAAGGTCGACCGGGAAGAGCGTCCGGATGTGGATCATTTATACATGACGGTTTGTCAGGCGATGATCGGCCAAGGAGGGTGGCCGTTGACGGTGGTGCTGACTCCCGATAAAAAGCCTTTTTTCGCCGGCACGTATTTTCCCAAAAAAGCCAAATACAATCGCTATGGCCTGATGGAGATCCTGCCGCAAATTGCGGCGAAATGGACGGATGAAACCGATAAGCTGCTGGAGGCAGGGGATCGAATCATCGAAGAAATCAACAAACGCGCGGGGCTGCCGCAAACGGGGGCAGCGGGTGAAGAAACCGTGCATCAGGCTTATGAACTGTATGCCAAATCCTATGACCCTCAGTACGGCGGCTTTGGCTCGGCTCCGAAATTTCCGACGTCGCACAACTTATCGTTCTTGCTGCGCTATTACATATATTCAGGCGAAGCGGATGCTTTGGAAATGGTGGAACATACTCTGGTTTCCATGTATCGCGGGGGGCTGTACGATCATATCGGCAAGGGATTTGCCCGATACTCGACGGACGAACGCTGGCTGGTCCCCCATTTTGAAAAGATGCTGTATGACAATGCGCTGCTGGCGATGACGTATATCGAGGCCTGTCAGGTCACGGCAAACCCGCTTTTCCGTAAAGTCGCGGAAGAGATTTTCGATTATGTGCTGCGGGACATGATCGATCCGGACGGAGCTTTTTATTCTGCGGAGGATGCGGACAGCGAAGGGGAGGAAGGAAAGTTCTACGTATGGACCCCCGAGGAGATTGTCGAGGTTTTGGGCAAAGAGGATGGAGAATGGTTTTGCGGCTTGTATGATATTTCGCCGGAAGGCAATTTCGAAGGCCGCAGCATTCCCAATCTGTTATTCCATACGCCGGAGCAATATGCCAAGCTCAAACATATGGATATTTCCGAGCTGACCGGGCGGTTGGAGAAGCTGCGCCAGCGTGTTTTCGAAGCAAGGGAAAAACGGGTTCATCCGCACAAGGATGATAAAATTTTGACCTCCTGGAATGGGCTCATGATCATGGCTCTGGCCAAAGGGGCAAAAGCGTTCGGCAATCCCGTATATGCGAAAGCGGCGGAAAAAGCCTTGGAATTCATTTGGAACCAGCTGCGCCGAGCGGAGGATGGAAGGCTGCTCGCGCGTTACCGCGACGGAGAAGCGGCAATTCCCGGCTATATTGATGATTATGCGTTTTTATTATGGGGCTGTCTGGAGCTATATGAGGTAACCTTCGATCTGAAGCTTCTGAAGCGGGCCATCCAATTGAGTGACGAGATGATTGATCTGTTCTGGGACGCTTCGCAAGGCGGATTCTTTTTCTACGGCCATGACAGCGAACAGTTGCTGACCCGAATGAAGGAAATTTATGACGGAGCCGTTCCTTCCGGAAATGCGGCAGCGTTCTACAACCTGATCCGGCTTGCGCGAATCACCATGAACGAACGGTATGAACATATTGTCGAGCAAGCACAGCAGGCTTTCGGCGGCGCCGTGAACCGTTATCCTTCCGGACATTCCTTATTTTTGACCGGCTTGCTGCTGAAGCAAAGCCCCTCGACGGAGATCGTGATCGCCGGAAAAGCGGAGGATGAAGGGGTGCAGCGGATGCTGCACGAGGTGTATCAAAAGTTTCTGCCCAACAGCCTGATTGTGCTTCGGTCCCCGGATGCCGCTGAAGCGTTGGATGAGCTGATTCCGTTATCCAAAGGCAAAAATGAAGTCGATCATCAGGCAACCGCTTATGTTTGCACGAACTTCGCCTGTCAGGCTCCGACGACGGATGTCGAGACGCTGATTGCGCAGATCAAATGAATGGGCATGGAAAAAGCTGTCCCGCAGGAGCAGATATGCAACTTGGGGACAGCTTGATTTTTATCATTCTTCGACAATCAGTTTGCCGACCATACCGTCATGCCCGGGTCCGCACAAAACGGAGCAATTGAAATCAAAGGAACCCGCTTTATCGGCAACGAACTCCGCCGTCCCCGAACCGTCAATCTTGACGCCGAAATCCGGTATGGCAAGGCCGTGGACGCCGTTTTCGTTCTTCAGGGTCAATTTGATTTTGTCGCCTTTTTTGACATGGATTTCAGTTTGGTCGAATTTAAAATTGGTTGCGGTGATCGTTATTTCTTTCGTCCCCCTGCTTGGGGCGCTCTCCGGCTTTGCGGTATCTTGAGCTTTCGGTTCCTCCTTAGGCTTGGTATTGTCTTGAGTCTGCGCAGCGTCTTGAGACTTCGTGCTTGGAGCGTTAGTTTGCGCTGATGGGGCGACTTCCTTTGATCCGCCGGTTCCGGAATTTCCGCCGCAAGCGCTTACAATAATGGCTGAAAAGGCAACGGCGGAAAAGATCTGCAAGTATTTCCGTTTCATGTTCCCCCTCCTAAAATTCAGGTTTTCCCCATAACCGTTAAACTTTAAAAAATCTTACTGGTAAGACTCCTCGCATTAATCTAGTTTACTACTAATCATGAGTGATTTCAACTGTCAACACAAATAATGATAAAAATATTACAAATTTGTGACGATGTTATTGACCGCCATATATCTTAGTAGTAATATATTCTTGAAATCGCTTTCTTTCATGCAATTGTTTCCTTGATTTCCAGTCCATTCGAAGGAGATTGAACAACTAAACTTTCTCTTGTACAAAATTTTTGCACAAAAATTTTTAAGGAGCTATTCCTGTAATGAATTAAAATGCGGTTTGCAAAACAAAAAGCGCCTCCTGTATGCTGGGTCATGGAATGCTGTACATTCACTGCCCT
>NZ_JAYJLD010000070.1 GCF_035282765.1 Ferviditalea candida
GCTCCTCTCTTTGGGTATTGATGTTCTGACAAACACCATTCTACCAAAGATTCGGAGCACTTTTCATATTTTCAAAGAACATTACTTTCGAAATTCAGGATAAAGGAAATGAGATATGATATGAAGATGATAGATCCAATGATTATGATAATATTTTGAATTGAATTAAAATCAGTTTCAGTTGCTGCGAACCAAATACCTGCAGCTACACACCCCAAAAAAATTGTCGAGTTGAGTCGCCGATGTTATGTCGGTGGGGCCTCCGATCTTTTCAGAGGCTATTCGTCCGATCTGTAGACCACCGCCGTTCCGGCGATATAATCGTGGAGCGCTTTTTTTTCCTTTCCCAGCGCAATAAGAAATCCGATAAACAGGATGAGAGTTGAGATTGTTTTGCCGATTGCTTCACGCAGGAACATGGTCCACCAGGGCAGGGGTTTTCCGTTCACGCGCACGATGCGTATGCCCACCATTTTTTTGGCGAGCGTCTGCCCGTTCATGAGCACCGGGATCACAACATAATAAGCGAGAAAAATAATCACATTTATACCTAAAATGGTGAAATACGCTCTCCATACATCCGGTCCAAAGCCGACCCCGGCTGCGGGATCCGCGCTTAATTCCGGGGATTTCACAAAAAAACCCGTCGTTAAATCAACAATCCACCCAATATCACCATATCCAATAAATACGCTCCCAAACGGATGCCGAAACCGGCCCGCTCCATGGTCATCAACCTCCTGAAAGTATACGTTTTTCTTAATTTCTCCAAGAAACATGATGAATATGTGTCTGCGTTATAGCTGCCAATCTTCCTTCACCTGATTGTAAATCGCGATTAAAAAAGCGACGGCATCGTCTTCGTAAATACGGTTGTCCGCAAGTTCAAGTTTTGCGAAAATGCGCTCGGCAATGCGGGTGCCCAGCTCCTTACGTCTTTCGTGCGCCAAACCGGGGATCCTTTCTATGAAAGTAGACAGCAGCAGCCACTCTTCATGGCCGATCTTCGCCCTGCGGGCCGTCATTTTTGTGGCCGGCGGCGCCGGATTATATATGGGATACCGCATGTTCGTGCCCGGGTGCTATCCCCGGAAGTTTCAGCTCCTTCGCTCCGCCAAGGAATCGGCGCAGCTGCTGCTCGGAACGCTCCCGATGTTCGTCGTTGCCGGCATCATCGAAGGGTATATTACCCCCGCAGAACTTCCGCTTCAGGCAAAATACGGTTTTGCCGCCGTTACTCTGTTACTGCTAATTTTCTATTTCCTGTACGCATCCGGCAAAAAGCTCACAAGGCTTCCCTGGACTTGAGCTCCAGGTAATAATTGACTGCATTCCAGGCAAGCCGGTCCGCCGGAACATCAAGCACCGGGATGCCGAAACCAGCCATCTTTTGTATATAATGCTTGCGGTCGAGCATGAATTTCTGCGCAATGCTTTTGATAAAAGCGGACCGCTCGTCGCAAACCTCGCTGCCGGACCAGCGGAACAGCAAAGGGTCCTGCAAAGCAAGCAGCAGAAATAGATGGCTTCTTCTCATTTTCAACAAATAAGGGGCGAGTCTCTCTTCAAACAAATAGCTTTCCATATCCGAAAGAAGAATGAGCAGACTTCTTTTCTTCTGGAATCTGCCGATATAATGTGACAGATCCAGGATGCTTAAAGCGAAAAGCAGGCCATTGACTATCCAGAACGCGTAAAAACCGATGTCCGTCGGAAAAGCGGCACCGATGATCAAAGCGGCGAAGATGCAGGCATAAATCAACCGCCGCGTCGGCACGATAAAGTTTTGCAGCCATACTTTACCTGGGAACCGGGACAGAGGCCAGCGTCTCGGAAATGAATTGGTCATTCGTTCCCCCCTCCAATTCGATTTGCGGCATGAGAATGACTCTGTGCCTCAACGCCGAGCGGGCCACGATTTTAACATCATCCGGCGTCACAAACGTTCGGCCTTCCAGCAGCGCCCATGCCTTGCTGGCCATCAGTACCGCGACTCTCGCCCGCGGTCGAGCAGAACGTGCCCCCCTGCCAACAGGGCCGTTAACAGGAAGCGGATATTTTGCTCTTGTCCGAAGACGACACTCTCCATTTTTTTGATCCATTTTTCCATGCAGCCTCACTCACTCCTTTTCCAGCCCCGCAAGCATTGTTCCATCACTGGGATATTTTTCCTGGCGCAGCAAAGCTTCTTTCGCCAGTTTGTGCCTTTGGTACCACTCCGCCACGGCCTTCCAGTCTTTTTGCAATGCCGGCCAGATCATCGCGAAATGGTCATGCTTCATAATGTTTTGATTGGTGATCCATTCGGGGGCAAGAATGGCGATGATGCTTCCTCTGCCCACTTTTACGATACCCGTCAATACACCCTGATCGTCGGAGGGGATAATTTGCCCTGCGGAATGCCGGTCAGCCGATTGTCGGTCGAGACCGTGCCTTGATATCGGCCTCGTTGCGAGGCGGAGCGCCACGACGGCATGTGCGCCATGATCTTCTTCGGCCCGGATTTTGCGTTTTTTTCGTTTGTCACGGACAGTCTCAGCGGTTTAAACTGCCGCGGGTCGCGATCGAACAAAATCACATCGTTGCCCTGCTCCGCCCACTTGACGATCCAATCGCTCTCCCAATCCTGCATCCCAAGCGGTTCAATGACAACGATCGCCTGATCGCCGCCCGCCGGCAAAAAACGCCACGATTGTTCCCAGCCTTTGGCGGGACGCTGCTTTTCTTTCAACAATAAAAACATTACTTTGACACCGTGCAAATCCGGGGAAAACGATAAATAAGGCGGATATTTGCGGGGTTTTGGCTTAACCAGCAGCGAACCGGCAATGAGAAAGAGAAGAACGGCTGCGACCAGGGCGGCGAGAAGCCTATTGGGCATAGGCATGCGCTTCGGCCTCCCCGATCATCGATGCGAGATCATCGATATACCTATAAAGCTCGCCTTCATCCGGGGTCTCCCTGCCGTACCATACCCGTTCGAAAACAAGCGCCCGCCCGCCGGAATGCGGCTTCCCATTCCCCCCCCCCCCCGGTTTTCCCTCAGTTCCCGGACATACTCCCAATTCGTTTTCCATCTCTCCACCTTCACGCATTCCCGATGCTCCAGATAGAACAGCAAAGCGAGAAACGCATGGCGAATCGCTTCGCGAACGTCCTTCTTTTCAGCCAACGCTTTGGCCTGATCGAGAAAAAAGGAATACGGCTTTTGCATATCCTCATCGCAAATCAGCATGCGCTTTTTCAGCTTTCGCTGACGGATGATTTGCAGGGTGTACCAGACGATCAGCATGAGCAGCAGCGCGATAACCAAAATGATAATGCCGTAGGATACCGTTCGTGCCGTACCGCCCGGAATCGATGCCTTCGGAAACCATTTGGCCAGCCATTCGCCCAGCTTTTCCAACCATGCGTCCGACACGTTCGCCCGTTCCTGGTGATAGGCCGTAAATTCCTCGCCGAAGAGGATTTGCCGCAGCTTCTCCCGATCTTCATCCAAGCGGAAGCGGTTATCCATACCGCTCCACCTCGGCCTCCGCCAGCGGGAGCATCCGCTGCAAATCCAACCCTTCACTGCGCGCCTTCAAATCAAAATACGCTACGGCATACGCCACGATCAGCATGGGTGAAACGGCAAGATAGACGAGGATTTCCAGCAAATCCGTCAGCACCGAGCGGCCGAACAAGTTCAGCACACCGGTCACCGTCGAAAATACACTGAATACGACCAATAAAATAAAGAAGACGGCAAATAATCTCCAGAAGCTGCCCTCCGTCAACTTCCAGCTCCGCGACAGCCCAAGCCTCTTGTTTTCCAGAACCACCGGCGGAAGATAAAAACCAAAACGTACTAAAAAGTAGGCGACCCCGACCAATAACGCGATTCCGGCCGCCAGCAGGATGACCACCAGCACCGTAATGACAACAGGATGGGTGAAAACCGGAGGTAATCCCGTATTGGCGAGAAAGGCGATGATGAAAATTACGGGAATGGTTGCAGCTACGATCACAAACCATCCCGCCACAAGAAAAAGCGAGTAGACGACCGTATTTCCAAGCAAGCTCCAAAATTTTTTAAACGGTTTGACGACCATATCCTTCCACACCGGTTCGTTTCCCTGTACAACGTCCTGAACCGTGTACAATACAGAGGCCTCGCAAAGCGGAGTCAAGATATTGATATAGATCCATAAAAGCACGACTGACCCGAACACGGTCCACGCGCTGCTTGCGTCAGGCATACCACCGGGAAGGTTAAATCCTTCCTCGAGAAACTGTTCCCACGAGAAGCTGCCATCCCACGCAGGAAAAAATGAAACATCGCGGGCGCCATACGTCAGCACATTTTCCAAAATATAGTAGGGGACCAGAAAAATGAGCATCAATAAAAACAATTTGCCGAAGTGATTCCGGTACACCTGAAAGCTCAGATCCAACAACCTTCCGACGCCCAACGGTTTTAACGGCCATTCCCGCATACGCCACCCCCGTCATTGGCTACTTTTTTTGCATAGTATGTCCTGCAAGAGGCGGTAAATGCGTGAAAGTAAAAAACATTCGCGAATATAAAATTAAGACCTCAACTTTCGCAGCTGAATTTAGGCAGTAAACCCTTGATGTAATTGGGCAAACCGGAGATCCAGTCATATAGTTGACGAAAGATTGAGGTTTTATCTC
>NZ_JAYJLD010000071.1 GCF_035282765.1 Ferviditalea candida
TCAAACGCCCAAATATTGATGCTGGATCTCTTTATTGGCCAGCAGCTCGTCCGGATCAAGCTCGCAGACGATTCTGCCTTTGTTCATAATCAGGATTTTATCGGCGACCCTGCACGCCAGCGCAATGTTCTGCTCGACCATCAGGATGGATAAGCCGGTCTCCTTCAAGCGGATGACAATGTCCCCGATCTGATCGATAATGATCGGCGCAAGGCCCTCCGACGGCTCGTCCATCAGCACGAGTTCCGGATTGGTCATCAGCGCCCGTCCGATCGCCAGCATTTGCTGCTGCCCTCCGGACAATTGGTTCCCCATGTTCTTTTCCCTTTCCTTCAGAACCGGAAACAAATCGTAAACCGCCTCCAAATCCCAAGCGTTTCCGCCGTTTTTCGGATTCGGGCGGGCCGACATCGTCAAATTCTCCTTGATCGTCAAGGAAGGGAAAATTCTTCTGCCCTGCGGAACGAATCCGATGCCCATCCGCGAAATTTTCCACGAGGGCTGGCTTTGAATCGCTTCCCCCTGAAACACCACCGAGCCCGAGCGGGAAGGCGCCAAACCGGAGATCGTATTGATCGTCGTCGTCTTGCCGGCCCCGTTGCGTCCCAGCATCACATAGCATTTGCCCTGCGCAACGGAAAAGGATATTCCCTGCAAGATATGACTGTTGCCATAATAGGTATGCACATCCTTAAGCTCCAGCATGCTTGGCCCCTCCCCCAAAATAAATTTCCGTCACCTTTTCATGCCCGCGGATTTCCTCCGGCTTGCCCGACAGGAACACTTCCCCGTGATGCAGCACGGTGATCCGCTCGGCAATCGAGAACACCACTTCCATGTCATGCTCGACGACCAAGAGCGCGATGCTTTTCGGCAGGCTTTGGATCAATTCGATCGTCCGCCGCGTTTCCGCCGGCGACATGCCCGAGGTCGGCTCATCCAGCATCAGCAATCTGGGCTTTAAGGCAAGCGCCAGCAGCAGCTCCAGCAAGCGCTGCTCCCCGTAGCTCAGCTCTTTGACCAGCCGCTTGCGCCTGTCCCATAAATCCCAATCGTCCAGCAATTGCTTGGTGCCCTCATAGATTTCCGAGTATTTTTTCGCCGATTTCATGATCTGATACCGGTACGATTTATTCGACAGAACGGAAAGTTCCAGATTTTCTTCCAGCGTCAAATTTTCAAACAGATTGTTTTTCTGAAAGGTTCTCGCCATCCCGCTGGCCACACGGACGTGCGCCGGAGACTGGCCGATGTTTTTGCCTTCCATCACAATCGACCCCGCATCGATCGGAATGACGCCCGTGATCGCGTTGAACAGCGTCGTTTTTCCGGCCCCGTTCGGTCCGATGATCACGTGCCTTTCCTGGGGCTGAACCTCAAGCGAGACGTTCTGCAGCACGGGAAGGCTGCCGTATGATTTGTAGATTCCTTGGACCTGAAGTAAGCTCATCGGACTGCCTCCTTTTGTTCCCGATCAAGTGAATCCGCTTCGCCGCCGGACCGCTTTTTCCCCAAAAGCGCAAGGAGATTCACGATGCCCCCTTTTCTCAGGAGAACGAAGGTGATGAAAATAATTCCCATGATCATCGGCCAGCGTTCCGTATAGGAGCTCATATAGTTTTGCAGGATCAGGAAAAATCCGGCGCCTACCGCAGGCCCGATCAGCGTCCCGACTCCGCCGACGATGACCATGATCAGCACCTGTCCCGAAAACAGCCAGATGATTAAATCCGGACTGACAAATACATTATAATAAGCGTACAGCGCTCCCGCCAAACCGGCCAGCATGCCCGAAAGCGTATAGGCCAGCAATTTGTACGTGCGAATATTGTAGCCCAGCGACTTCATCCGGTTCTCGTTTTCCATCACGCCTTTAATCACCTTGCCCGCGGGGGACGACGCCAGTTTGCGCAAAAATAAATAACTCAGCAAAAAGAGAATGCCTGTCACGACATACATCATATTGGGATCGACAATCGGGCCGAACCCGAAGTCCATAACGGCGGAAACCTTCTTGCCGTCCGCCCCTCCGGTGATCGGTTTCAGCTGCCAGACCAAGGCATACAAAAGCTGCCCGAAGGCGAGCGTAATCATCAGAAAATAAAAGGCCGATGTGCGGATAAACAAGCTGCCCGAGATCCAGGCGATGAGGCCCGAAAAAACGACAGCCAGCAATATCAGGACATAGGTGTTGGCGATGTGATCGCCGGCCAGCGCGATCGTATAAGCGCCGATGCCGAAAAACGCGGCATGTCCCAGCGACACCAATCCCGCATAGCCCATCAAATAACCGAGACTCATCGCGAAAATGGCCATGATGAAAATTTCCGTGGTCAGCAGCACCCCGTACGAGGAAACCATAAAGGGCAATGCGACAAACAGCGCGATCCCGAGGATCGTCCATACGCTTTTGCTTGCTGATCTCATATGACGTTCCTCCTTCCGAACAAGCCGGAAGGCTTGATCATGAGCACCGCAATCATCAGCAGGAAGATGATGACCATCGACAAGGCCGGGAACCATACCTTCCCAAGCGTTTCAATCAAGCCGACAAGGATCGCCGAAACAAACGAGCCCTTCCAGGAACCCAGTCCCCCGATGACCACCACGATCAGCGAGGTCACCAGAATATCCGAGTCCATCCCCGGATACATCCCGATGATCGGACCGCCCAGGACGCCGCTCAAGCCCGCCAGACCCGCGCCGAACGCAAACACGCCGGAGAACAGCAGGTTCACCTTAATCCCGAGGGCGCTGACCATTTCACGGTCATCGACGCCGGCCCGGATCATCGAGCCGATCCGCGTCCTCGTTTCCATGTACCATAGAAAAATCGCGATGACAGCTCCGACCAGCACGACAAACAGCCGATACACCGGAAACGCGACATTGCCCATCGGAATGGAGGTATCCAAAAGCGCCGGCGTCGGAAGCATGTGCAAATCCGTCCCCCAAATCCACTTCACGCCATCGGCCAGCATGAAAGCCAGCCCGAAGGTCAACAACACTTGCTCCAATTCTTTTCCGTATGAGTTTTTCAACAAAAACCGTTCAACGATCACTCCGAAAATGGCCATGGCGATCACCGAAACCACGATCGCCAGCCAAAAGCTGACCTTTCCGTTCAACAGCGAGAAGGAGATGTAGCCTCCGAGCATAAAAAAAGTTCCGTGGGACAGATTGACGATGTTCATTACCCCAAGGATGATCGACAATCCGACCGCAATCAAAAAAAACAGCATCCCGTAAGTCAGTCCCGTCAACAGCTGCACGGATAAAATGGATAAAGACAAACCTATACCCTCCCTGTAACAAAGAGATTGTGGGAAGGGAAAACCCTTCCCACAAAAAATTGTGTGTTATTCACTTGCTGAATTACTTAACCGGCTGGTCGGGCATACCTACTTCTTTTATGGTTTCCAGCACTTTAAAGGTATTATTCCCGTCTTGCTTGACCACTTCTCCGACATAGAAGTTCTGAATCGGGTTGTGCGTGGCCGGGTCAATCTTGATCGTGCCTCTCGGGCTGTCGAACGTAATGCCGGGCAGCACTTTGATGAGTGCCGCAGCATCGGCACTGCCCGCTTCCTTAACCGCCTTCTCGATAACGATAGCCGAGTCGTAGCCTTCCATCGTAAAGAAATTCGGCAGCTTGCCATAGGCTTTTTGATGGGCTTCCACAAATTTTTTGTTGACCGCATTATCCAGCCAAGGCGTATACGGTGTCGCTGCGATCAAGCCCACTGCGGCATCCGCTGCCGGGAGCATTTCCAGCGTATCCGCAAATTCCAATGTGCCCGTCAATTTTACGGATTTCTCCAGACCGAATTCATGATACTGCTTCAAGAACTGAATACCCGAGGCGTCCGGGATGAAGCCGAATACGAAATCCGGTTTCGCTTCTGCAATTTGGGTCAGATAGCTGGCAAAGTCGTTCGTTCCCATTTTCGGGAAGACTTCCGCGACAACCTTTCCGCCGGCCTTTTCGAACTCATGCTTGAAGGAAGCCAGCACCTCATGTCCGGCCGGGAAGTCCGGTCCGATCGTAAATGCCTTCTTGCCGACATTCTTGATCAAATAATCCACGCCGGCGGTTCCATTTTGCCAGTTGGAAATCGAAATCCGGTAAACATAATCGCTTTTCTTACTCCAGGACAGCTCATTGCCCGCCGCGTTGACGTCGATCATCGGCAGCTTGTCCTTTTCAACCTCGTCTCTCAGCGCATAAAGCACGGCCGAGGAAACCGGCGCTACCAGAATGTCGATTTTGTCGCTGGTCACCAGCTTGCGGTATTTGCGCAATGCGGTCTGCGGATTCGACCCGTCGTCCTCATAAACCACTTCCACTTTATGGCCGTCGATTTGATATCCGATGCTGTCCAGATACAATTTCAGCCCGTCGATTTCACTTTGGCCCGATATGGCCAAAGGTCCGGAGGTATCTACCATCATGCCGATTTTAATCGGTTTTTTCTCGGCTCCTCCGGCATTGCCGCTGTCGGCCGGAGCCGCGCTCGGGGATGCGGCCGGAGCCGGACTGCCGCTGTCGGACTTCCCGGAATTGCTGGAGGTATTGCCTCCGCATGCCGCCAATAATACCATCATGACTGCCAAAAGCAAACCTATCATTCTCTTTTGATAAAAACGATTCACTGGAATCCAGTCC
>NZ_JAYJLD010000072.1 GCF_035282765.1 Ferviditalea candida
GAATGATGACAAATTGAGAAAAATATGAATAAAATGGTAAATTCGACCTATTAACTAGATTATATGTGGTCTGATTTCCATAAGCAATCTTTTTTTCGATATTTTTCGATATTTTTCGCAAATTTTCCATTAAAAAAACCTCCACCGAGGCCTATCAATGATAAACGACCGCTTTATAGCAGTTTTTATGCCAATTTACCTTTCCGAGACCCGCAAAATTATAAACTCTTCTGCAACAAAAAAAAACCGGAGTTTACTCCCCCGGCTTTGTATTTCCTGTTCTTTCAAGTTTCAAACGGTTTGAGATAATTTACTTCTTCTTCAAGGTCCGCGATCTTTCGTTTATGCAGATCAAGCGTTTTCACAGTCTTTTACTGAGTATCCTGAATTTCAGAAACTTTTCGATTAGTCTCACCAACGATTTTCATAAGTTGAACAATCATATCTGTCAAGTGTTTCTGGTTTTCAACCATCTTTTGTTCCAGATATTTCTGGCCTTCAACCATCTTTTGTTCCAGATGCTTCTGGTTTTCAACCATCTTTTGTTCAAAATGTTTCTGGTTTTCAACCATCTTTTGTTCAAAATGCTCCATCTTTTGTTCCAGCTGTTTCTGGTTTTCAACCATCTTTTGTTCCAGATGCTTCTGGTTTTCAACCATCTTTTGTTCCAGATGCTTCTGGTTTTCAGCCATCTTTTGTTCCAATTGATCAAATCTTTTTTCCAATTTTTCAATCATATTGTCACCCTCCTTCGTTTTTTTGCCGTGAATACTTGTCAGCTATATTATACCAAACGTTTGTTCGGTAGTGAAAGGTTTTGTTGAGACAAAACGGAAGCCATTTTGTCATCTCTAGCTTTCATTGTATCATTATTCGTCATTATATTATAATAAAATGCAAAAGGGCGGTCCGACAAGAATATATGGGATTTGGTCGACATAATCAACCATTACTATTATTATTGCAGATTATTACTCTTTCTTATTTTATATCTATCCTGAAAATTCGCTTCCGCTTCATAATCATTCAATGTGAATTCTTCAGGGACGCTTCAGCTTGCCATTTTCATCATCCGCTGGTGCCATGAAAATGGAATGGGACGTCTGCAACAAAAAAAACTCCTTCCCCCGGAGCATCTCCGTATTCATACGAGAGACGCGCTGCCGATGGAAAGAAGTTTATCCTTGTCGTTTATCCTTGTATCCTATTGCTCGGTTTCCAGATCCAGATGTTTGATCAGCCTCAGCGGATTTCCCGCGACGAACGTATTCGGGGCCACATCCTTATGAACAACCGAGCCTGCCGCCACCACCGCATTGTCGCCGATCGTCACGCCGGGCAGGATCGTGCAGTTGGCGCCGATCAGCACATTCGAGCCGATGCGCACTTCTCCGAGCCGGTATTCGCGGATCAAATATTCGTGAGCGAGGATCGTCGTGTTGTACCCGATTACCGTGTTGCGTCCGACATGGATGAGCTCGGGAAAAAACACATCCACCATCACCATCAAGGCAACGGCCGTATTGTCTCCCAGCTCCATGCCGAGCATCCTGCGGTAGATCCAATTTTTCAGGCGAAGGGACGGGGAATATCTGCAGATCTGCGAGAAAATGAAGTTTTTGACCGCCTTCCAGACGCTTACCGTCCGGTAGATTTGCCAGAGCGAATTGGCCCCTTCCACCGGGTAACGTTTGGTGTTCCTCAATCCGGATCCCCCGCTATCCCGGTAATGTCGAATAGCTCCCTGATATCGTGCAGGATATGACGCGGATCGTACCGCCGCAGAAAATCGGCGCCCTTCAACGACCAGGACACGCCTGCGGAAATCACGCCTGCGCGGTTGGCCGCCATGATGTCATAGTGGCTGTCTCCGACCATCAGCGCCGTTCGCGGATCGCTCCCCATGATTTCCAGCGCCTTGACCACCGGCTGCGGATCGGGTTTCGGCAGCTCCACATCCTCCACGGTCACAACGGCTTCCATCAGATTCTCGATCCCCAGCAGCCGCAATCCCATTCCGGTCGTTCTGCGGATCTTCGTCGTCACGATGCCCATGCGGACACCCTGCGCATGCAGCCTGCGGATCACTTCCGCCGCATATGGAAAAGGCCGGGCCAACCGGTCATGGTTTTCTATATTGAACTCCCTGTATCTCTGTTCAAGCTCCGTCACATCCTCGCGTCCCGACAAAAGCTGCAGCTGCTCAACCAAAGGTCTGCCCATGATCGAGATAATCCGGTCTCTGGTGGGCGGCTGCGGGATCGTACCGTCAAGCGCGTGGATGAACGATTGAATGATCAATTCGTTCGTATCGATGATCGTGCCGTCCAAATCAAACAGGACCGTTTGAATCCCAGATTCGATTCCCTTTCTGATCCCTTTATCCGTCATAACTCCGTCCTTTTCCCTCTTCATCAAGTCGCGCATTGCCGGATCGGTCAATCATTGGCCGCCCGGCTGTTCGTTTGCCCCGGACCTCGGTTCCCTCATTGACGTCCCGGCCGGCGCACTGTTCAAAGGAGCCGCATCCGTCTGCTTGGAAGATACGATCGGGTCCAGGTACCGTTCATTCGCATACCCCAGCCGTCTCCGAATCACAACCAGAACAATCGCGGCCAGGATGATCACCACACCGATCAGCTGCGCAATCCGCACATTTCCGTAATCCATATGGCCGGGTTCAAACAAAATGCTCATCGGCGACCACAGCATCCGCAGGAAGCCCACCACCCAGTCCGGACCCGTGAAGGCGAGGCTGTCGGTGCGCAAGCCCTCCACAAAGAAGCGGCCGATCGAATACCAAATAAAGTAGGTGAGAAACAGCTCCCCGGCACGCATGAACCTCTGTCTGCGCAGAACCAACAGAAGGATCAGCCCGGCCAAATTCCACACCGATTCATACAAAAAAGTGGGATGATGGTATGCCCCGTCAATATACATTTGATTGACAATGAAATCCGGCAAGTGCAGCGTATTCCGCAAAAAGGTTTCGGACACCGGTCCGCCGTAGGCTTCCTGGTTCATGAAATTGCCCCATCGCCCGATCATCTGCCCGGTAATCAGTCCCGGCGCGGCAAGATCCGCTATCCGCCAGAAGGGATAGCCTTTGCGGCGGACATAGATGAATGCGGCGATCACCGCCCCGATCAGCGCGCCGTGAATGGCGATCCCGCCATGCCAGATTTTGAATGCTTCTGACAAGTTGTCCTTATAATCCTGCCAGCGAAAGGCGACGTAATAGATTCGGGCCCCCACGATAGCGGAGGGCGCTCCGATCAGGAGCAGATCCATGAAAAAATCCGGATGAATTTTGAAGCGTTTGCCTTCCTGAATCAACAGCAGCAGCCCGATCAGTGCGGCCGAACCGAGAATAATCCCGTACCAGTGCACCTTTACGGGACCCAGCGCAAATGCGATAGGATCAATGGATAAGAGCATTTGAACACCTCTTCCTTTGTTATTCGTTATCGTCCATATCTTCAGAAAGCGTTTCCGTCAATTTATGCGTGAACTGCAGCGCCGCGTTATACCCCATGCGCTTCAACCGGAAATTCATCGCCGCCACTTCAACGATAACCGCCAGGTTTCGTCCGGGCCGGACAGGGATGGTGACCAGCGGAAGATCCGCATCCAGAATCCGCGTCGTCTCTTCATCCAGTCCCAAACGGTCGTACTGCTTGTCCTCCTGCCAGGTTTCCAAGCGGATGACCATGGTGATTTTCTTCTCGCTGCGAATCGCTCCCGCGCCGAACAGGGTCATGACATTGATGATGCCCAGTCCGCGGATTTCCAGCAGATGCTTGATCAGCTCCGGCGCATTTCCGTGCAGCACGTTGTCGGCGGTCTGCCGGATTTCGACGGCATCGTCGGCAACCAGACGGTGTCCGCGTTTGACTAGCTCGAGCGCAGTCTCGCTTTTGCCGATCCCGCTGCCTCCGGTAATCAAGATGCCGACTCCGTATACGTCCACCAACACTCCGTGAATCGTGGTCGACGGGGCAAGCCGGTTATCGAGAAACCCGGTGATTCTGCTGGCCAGAATCGTGGTCGGGACAGGGCTGCGAAGAATCGGAAGGCTCTTTTCCTCCGCCGACTCCGCCAGCTCGGCCGGCACATTGAGGCCTCTGGATATGATAATGCAGGGGGTTTCATCGTGACAAAGCATTTCCATTCTTTCCTTGCGCACTTCGGGGGACAGCGTCTCAATGAACGCCAGCTCCGTTTTGCCGAGCATCTGGATCCTGTCGCTCGGATGATAGTGGAAGTAGCCGGCCATTTCCAGCCCGGGCCGGTATAGATCGGCCACCGTAATCGGCCGTTTCAAGCCCGCTTCCCCGCTGGCCACCTCGAGGTTAAATTGCTGCACCAGCTCGGATACTTTCAGTTTTTTCGGCATCTCTCCATCCCCTTTGCAAGCATCAAGCATAATCGTATGTCTAGCGCCAATGTATCCATCGTAATTCAATTATCCGGCGAAATCAACCTGCGCGGAATTCAATTGTCGTTGTGCTGTGATAATGTCACCCTGTAACTGTTCTGAGATAATGTCACTATGGGACAGGAGACATTGACATTGACTAGAGCAGAGTTGAAAAAGG
>NZ_JAYJLD010000073.1 GCF_035282765.1 Ferviditalea candida
CACGATTCAATACGAGATTCCCGGCTGCGTTCAGAACATTGTGCGACTCGGACTCCACGTTCTGCGGAATGAGCGCTGCCGACTTTTTGCCGTATAGCGTAATGTCCGTGATGTTCCCCTGTGCATCCGGCGTATATTTCACCGGCGTGCCGACGGCGTCGACCGCGACCAGCTTGTTTCCGGCGGTGTCGTACAGGTCGTATTCTTTGGAGCCGTCCGGCAGCCTGCGCATGATTTCATTGCCGTTGACATCATAAACGTAGCCCCTCAAACGGATCTCCGCAGACCCGTCCGGCTTCGGGTTGGTGATGGTCTCCGAGGTGACGCGCCCTTGTGCATCATAGACGTATTCCTCGATGAGCCCGGAAGGCTCCTCGCGCCGCAGCAGATCGCCGACGGCGTTGTACCGGGTTGTGGTCACCGCCCACTCCGATGCGTTCAGTTGAACCCGATGCTCCCGCATATGGCCCCAGGCATCCACATCGAAGAGGTGCGTTTGGGTTTTGCCGGTCGCATCGATCTGTTCGGTTCGCTGGTGATTGCGCCCGTACGCGTCGGTCTGGTAGACAATCTCTTGTCCGCCGGGATTGACGGTGCGAGTCCGGTTGCCGAACGCGTCGTACTCATAAACGGTGCGGTCTTCCGACGGATCGACGGTCTCGATGATTCTGCCGTCCGGGTCCGTATGCGTTTGCCGGGTGTAGACCGTAAGGTTGCCCGCGGCATCGAAAGCCGGAACGGATACTTTCTTCACGCCGCCCGTATAGGCGTAACGGGTCGTATAACCGTTGCCGTCCGTCTCCTCAACGATTCGGCCGAGCCGGTCGTATTGATACGTCCGGACCGACAGTACCTCATCGCCCGGGTACAAGGTGTCGGGCTTGTTTGAGGCCAGCGTGTAGCCTCCCCACACCGGCGCTTTGCCGCCGACGGTTTCGGAGGCGATGCTGCCGTTGCCGTCATACGCATACCGGGTCCAATTGCCTCCGGGACCTTTCTCCTCGAGCAGCTGGCCGATCGAGTTGTAGCGGTATTCGGTGACCAGCATGCGGTCAGCCAGCTCTCCGAGCTGTACCGGGAAACCGGCGGGGACATTCGTCTTGACGGTTTCGGTTTTTTTCGTCACCCGGTCCCAGGCATCGTATTCGTATTCGGTCAAGCTGCCGTCCGGATGCGTCACCGACTTCAGCCGCCCGGCGTCGTCATACGCCTGCAGCGTGATTTTGGCGCCGCCCAATTCCGAAATTTCCACCGGCTCTCCCGCGATATTGTAGAAAATCTCCTTCACATTGCCGCGTTCGTCGGTCTCTTTGGATAAAAGCCCTTGCGTGTTGTATTCGTAAGCTTTCTCCAGCTTTCCTTCCGTACCGGCCTCCATGGGTACGGTCACCTTCGACAAGATCCTTCCCGCGCCGTCGTAGGTGTAGTTGGACTTCGTAAGCCCGTCCGACGTATAGATCACCGAGTCCCCGTCGTTGTATTCGTAAGCGCGGACGATGCGCTTGGACGAATCTTTCTTGTCCGTCTGCACGAGCTTTTTCAAGCGCCCGAAGTTGTCGTACTCAACATAGTCGTCGATCCGTCCCGTCGGCGATTCGGCATGCTGGATGAGGCCCACCGGATTATACGCGTACGTATAGACCGCCTCGTCCGGCGTCCCCGGATGCCGGGTCTCCGTCAATACATTGCCGTTCTCGTCATAGGTGTAGGTCACCTCGCGGCCGGTATCGGTCGGGAAAAAGTTGTGGTCATACTGATATTGGAACACATTTCCTTCCCCGTCGGTCCGTTTGTCGATTTGCCCGTTCGGCAAAAACCCCTCGCGGGTGGTGACGGTTCGGGGCGGCTGAATTCCGTAAGGATCGGCAATAGTGACGGTTTTCGTGCGGCTGACGATCTTACGCCCGTTTTTCACGTAGCTGTAGCTCACGTCAACTCCGCCCGTCCCCTTTTCGCTGAGCAGATCCCCATCCTGGTCGTATGCATATTCCAGAACTAAGCCGGAAGGACGAAGCTCACCCGTCCGGTTGCCCTTGGCGTCATAGCGGGTTTTCGTCGTCCGCTCCAAAGGATCGGTTTGGCCGATCAATTGGTTGCGGCTGTATGTATAGGTCCACTTGGCCGTCTGTGTCTGGACCCTCTGTTCCCCGTCCGTCGCATCAACCTGCTCGATTCGTTCGGTCAGGCGCCCCGCTTCGTTCCATTTGAGCACAGCGCTGCCGCCCGCCGTGGTCACTTCGGCTTGCTGTTCACCGTAAGCCACATCCACGAACTCTTTCACTTGATCCTGCTTGCGAACCGCTTGGATGCTTGTTACCCGGTTCTGTCCGTCATACTGCCAATCGGTCACTTTGGAATCGGGCTCTTCCCCGGCTTTCTCCCGATGGTTGTTGCCGTTATCGATGATCTTGTCGATGCGGTGAAGCGCGTCATACGTGAAGCGGATGATTTTCTGCGAAGGTTCCCGGTAGCCTACGAACTCTCCCGCCTGATTGTACATGAAGAAAAATTTCTTGTACGTTCCCGTCTGATTGCCGGCGCCGTCGATTTCTTTGATGATGGTCGAGTATACATTGCCCGTGTCGGGCGTATATTGGAATTGCACCTTGCGGCCGGCGCTGTCGGTTATGGTCTCGATCCGGTAATCGATCCCGTGATAGGTCGGCCATTTGATCCAGCTGAAGAACGTTTCATTCTGGTAGCGGTCCTGAATCATCCAGAATCTTCCGTCATCCGTAAAACGATACCTCAACTGATCCGGCCATTCCATCACGTAGGAGCTGTCATTCGGGTTGGCGGCATCGGGGTAATACGTCAGCTGCGGATAATACTGCTTTTGCCCGCCGGCATAGGTGACGTATTCCCCGTTTTCCTTATGGAACCAATAGACGGTTCCGTCAAACCCGCTCCACGTCAAATCGTCCTCCGACCACTTCTTGATCCTTGAGTCGAGCGTAAAGCTCCAGCCGTAGCCGAACGCGCCCTTGACCCGATTCTGATGGTTGTAGGTCGGGCTGAAATCCAGATCAAAGCCCGGCGTGATTTGCTTAAAGCCTTTAAAGTGCTGTATGCCGTTGCCCCCGGTCAAATTGATCTTCGCTTGCTGCCCGGCCACGGTGCCTGCCGCCTGCGGGATGTATGCCTGATCGCCCAGATCGGTGACAAACGGCCGCAAAGGAAGCGTGTCGGTCGTCTCATTGCCGGCCATGTCTTTGACGGCAACCTGCAGCGTTTCCCCGTCGCCCGGTTTCGCGGCGTAAGCGGCGTGCTGCGGGAAGGAGCTCAGCTCCCTCTCCGAGACAGAGCTGCCGGAAGCCTCAAAATGCTGCAGTCCGCTGACCCCATCCTTGGCCTCCACCGCCAGCTTGCCGTCCCCCAGCGGATGCACGCCGACGATCTCCGGCGCGACCCGGTCGAGAATCACTCTTGTATACTCTCCGCCGTATGCAGGAGCCGTCCGCGTGACCGTCGAAGGAGGCGTCTCCGGGTCCTCCGATGGGATCAGGAAGCTTACAGTCGGCGCCTCAGCCTCAAGGATCCAATAATAGAATCCGTCGGGAATTTCCTTTTCGGAAACGACCTCATAAGTCAAATTGAAATTATTGGTTCCGTAATGGTCAACGCTGCCGGAAAGCAGGGTGTAGATCTCTCCCGTGCGGATTTCCTTCAGCTTCAAGGTCACGGTATAGCCGGAAGGCGCGTTCAACGGCTCTCCTTCCTGACTGGCTACCCAATCGCTCAACGTATCCTCCCACTTGATGACAAATGGCGCCGCGCCTTCCTTCGGCGAAAATGCCGGCTCCGTTTCCAATGCCTTGATGTTGGCCCCAGGGCCGCCGACCTTCTCTTCCCCGACTTTGGGACGGGGTGACAGCACCTTGACGTCGTCAAACGTATAATATTTCGGACTTTCCGTTTCATTCACCGGTTCTACCCAGGACGGCCCCTGCAGACTCGCCGCTTCCGCCCGGACCCCTCTCTCCGCCAACCCAGGCAACAGGCTTCCAGCCTTCAGCCAAAGCTCGGATGGAATCAGCTCCAATATGAGCATCCAGCTTAACAGGACGGCGAACGTCTTGCGCCAGGCGATGAAAGACAGGATGCGCTTGCCCCTCTTAAGATTTTTTTCTCCAACATAAAAACCCCTTCCCCCTGGAGCATCCCCGCCCAAATATTCGCGAGAGACGCACTGCCGATGAGAAGAGGTTCAATTGTGCAAAAGAGATCCTGTTCCCGGCAGCCTGGCAATCATATCCTTCATAAGTCCAAGGACTTAGACCCATGGCTTTGCGTCTCCGCCTTTCGGCGGATTTGCCCTGATCAAGAATGATGACAAATTGAGAAAAATATGAATAAAATGGTAAATTCGACCTATTAACTAGATTATATGTGGTCTGATTTCCATAAGCAATCTTTTTTTCGA
>NZ_JAYJLD010000074.1 GCF_035282765.1 Ferviditalea candida
TTCTTCAACTCTGCTCTAGTCAATGTCAATGTCTCCTGTCCCATAGTGACATTATCTCAGAACAGTTACAGGGTGACATTATCACAGCACAACGACATGGGTTTCGCGCCATGAGCTGGATGGGGTTCTCCACCAATCGTTTAAGCCCCTCGTCGAAATGAGAAGGGGCTCTTTGCGTCCGTTCTTTTAACTTTAGTCCCTAACCGCCGGTTCAGTTCATTGGCTTTGAATTTTCTGCTTGCACCGGTAGATCCCGCTGATCGATGTTTTCCTGAAAAGCAGGGTGCTGTTCTTGAACTGCTTCTGCTGCCTGCGGCAAGCTTGGGGAAGTCCGGCGTCCAAAAACTTTTCTACTCATCTTTGGAATAACGGCAAGGCCGGCAATAATCAGAAACCAAAGCTTCTTCGCAAATATTAGAATCGTGGCCAGCAGACCGACTTTTTTGGCCACCGCCAGACCGGACGGTGGGCATGATTTCTTGCGAAAGAGCAAAACCACAAGGGTTCTGAATGGCTGATTAGCCTACGATGCCCGCCACTCCATGTGAAGTCTTTGGAGTATCAGTTGAGAATTCCTACGTAAAAAACTGGAAAGAGCCAAATTTATTTTAAAAAATCAAATAGTAAGACTGCAATGCTTACTGCAAGCGTTATATAACCCCCAAAAACCACGGCCTCGCGGCTCCTTACTCCTTGTATTTTAATTTTAAGAAAAAAATCTGGGGTTAAAATTTGAAATATTGAACTTATAATACCTATCAATGCAATAATCGACAATCCAGTCATTTAATCACCTACTATTGTTATTTAAGCTTCTCGGAATACGAAATTCCGCTTTGGCTCTGGCCTTTCGGCTAGGGCCGTTTATTGTTTCACCTCAAAAACTCATCGCGAACAAACTTTCCTCTTGACATTTTTGAAACGCCCCAATAATCGCCGAGAAGCATTTATTACTGCCTATCTCCGATGAAATGGGTGATTCAATTGCTTCCTGCCACGCGCGCTCATGAGGCGTACCTTCAATTTGTAAAGCAACAATTAGCAACTCACTACGGAGAATCCTTGATCTTCCTTCAGGATTTTTACGCGGACCTCATCTTCTGGGTCATTCCAATCGACTTGTCTCGAACCGCCTTCATCATGAAGGACGGCTATTCCGTAAAAACGAAAGGACGAAAACCCCGTGATCCTGCGAACATGCTCCGAAGCATACTTCTTATGACCAAGCTGCAATATAGCGTGGATGATTGGGTGCACCAGCTTCGCACGATTCCGATCTATGCGATCTTGAGCGGCTTCTCACCAGGCGATGTTCCTAGCATTGGAACCTTCTACGACTTCTTCCGCCGCCTCTGGAACGCGGATTCTCCGCACAAGACCGGGAGAAAAAAGCGCAAGCTCAAGAAACCCAAGAAGAAAGGAAAGAAGAACGAAAAGCAGGAACCGAAAAACCCCGGAATTACGGAAAAACTCGTCGCTCGAGCGATGCGGTCGGATTCGATTCATTACTCACCCAAGGCTCACGATCGCCTCATGGCTTTATTCCAGCAGATGTTCGTCTTGCCCTCGGCTGAGAAAGGGTTGCTCGGCAACACCGCGAGTTTTAGCGTCATCGGCGACGGCTCCCCGGATGTAACCGGTGCCCGCGCTTACGGCAAATTTCTTTGCAAGTGCCGCTTCCAAGGGAACTGGAAGTGCGAGTGCAAGCGACAATTTGCCGATCCAGACGCCGATTGGGGCTGGGATAGCTATCGCGAACGCTATTACTTCGGCAGAACGTTATATATGTTTTGCGCGGCGGACAGTCCATACAACTTGCCGGTATATCCTCGACTCTTCCGCGCAAGTACCCATGACATGGTTTCTTGGGTTTGCGGGTACCGTGAATTGCTTCACTGGTACCCGCAATGGAAACTGGGAGAAGCGATTCTGGATTCCGCCCACGACGCTTTCCCCATTACCATGGTGGAACATGACGATGTTAGCAGCATCATCGACCTGAATCCCAGGCGTTCCGGCATAACAGACGATATAACATTCGGCACGGTTGGTGTTCCCACCTGCCCCATACTGTGGTAAAAATTCCAAGACGTTTCGAAACAAGTGGCGATGCCCGGCAAAAGTCGGTAAGTGGGAGTGTCCTCATCCGTGTTCTTCTTCCGGGTACGGCCGTACGGTATACACATCTACCAAGGACAATCCGCGCTGGTTCCCGCGCATTCGTCGAGATAGCAAAGAATGGGCGGAACGCTATGCGCTTCGTACAGGCATCGAACGCTGCGTCAAGCGCCAGAAGATCGATTACAAGCTCGAATCTTCGCGCGGTCGGAGCTCCCGTCACTGGAACATTCGGGTCTATCTCATCGCCATGTGCCAGCATGCGGACGCATGGCTTGAGGAATCGAAGAAGCACAACCAGTTACATACGGTTCAGCAATGGCTACACGAACCTGTCGCGCCGTAGTGTTTATTTTTTAAAAATAGGGGCACTTCGGTTTCTTTGGCATGCTCATTTTTGAAAATCACTTTCATCATCATGCGATTTTTCATTTTCTGCCCTCATCACCCCTTATTAGGACTCGAAATCCCTATTTAATTCCGAGCTCCTTCTTATTATTAGTATTTGTTCTGGTACTACCATCCTCCCCCATTTAACATATTTATCCATTCTTGTGCGCTTGGGGCTCCTTTATATGCTGGTCTTAAGGTGGCAGTTCCCCCAAGATTAACAGGGAGTGGAAATACTAATGCTTGTTCGTTATCAACTGATACCGGAAGAAAATACACTTCAGCAGCAAGCCCAGCACCTCCACCTACATTTATGTCTATATATTTAGTACTACTCTGTCACATCCCTAAATATGGTAGAATAGTAGAGAGAATACTAGAATCGAGGGATGATCATGTATCATATTTCTCCCGAAGGTCTACCGGAACTGAGCATATTCATGGGACACTTTGATGAATATTGCCATCGACTTGAAACGTGGCAAGCGATGGAGAACTACGTGACGGGTCTGTTGTTGCCCATCGAACGCAAAAATTGTGAACAGATGGCCGCGGCTATTCCGGGTTGCCATGCCCAGCGACTGCATAATCTGCTCACCACGGCTTCGTGGGATGAACAGGCAGTTAATGACAAACGGTTGAACTTGTTCCTGGAACGATTCGGCCGGGAGCCGGGATATCTCGTGTTTGACGATACCGGTGTCCCAAAAAAAGGGAAAGGGTCGGTGGGGGTAACACGTCAGTATTCGGGAACGCTCGGTAAGATTGGAAATTGTCAAGTCATCGTTACCAGCCAGTTCGTTACCCCGCAAGGAAAAAGTTGTCCCGTCGATGCTCAGTTGTATCTTCCGGACGAATGGACAAAAGATCAGTCAAGGTGCCATCGATCTCACGTACCGGAAACGACGGTGTTTAAAACAAAAACGGAGATGGCGGTCGACTTGCTGGACCGAGCCATTGCCCGATCTCTACCCATTCGGGCGGTGCTCGGCGATGCCGGCTATGGCAGAAATCCAGATTTTCTGGAAGCCATTGAAAAACGAAAGCTTCCCTATGTCATTGCCGTTCCAGCCTGCTTCAGCGTCCGCAGGGTTGAGGATGTCCAGAAAGGCCGAGAGGAACTACAAAAAGCTCAAGCTGCTGCGTCTCCTAAAGGACGACCGCGTTCTCGCCTTCTTGCCCCTGCCTATACAGCACAAAGTCTTATTGAAGAATTAAATGATACTTGTTGGCAGACGGTCACATGGCGAGAAGGAACGAAAGGAATGCTGACCAAGCAATTTAGCTATATACGGGCGTATTG
>NZ_JAYJLD010000075.1 GCF_035282765.1 Ferviditalea candida
TGTCATCAGCCACTTTAATTGACAGTGAATTCGGAACCGCCAATGACGGTGGTTTTTTGTTTTCGTCACCGACGTCAGTGTGGCGATCAGGATTCGCCTACGGACATGATGGCATAAAGAAAACCTGCTCGCAAGAGCAGGTCAGTTCATTAACAGCACCCGGTATTTTATCTTCGTGTGAAGCCAGAACTTTGTGCCGCCGAATGCAACGTACCATTCGGTATCCAGTTCAAGACTGGCCGGGTAAAATACGCCGCCGAGCTCGAAGAGAAGAGGATCACCGCAATGCAAGGGGTACAAAACCTTCGCTCCGTCATAAACGCGCCAGCGCCGGGTTTCACCGTGAAATCGGAGTTCATACATAATCGGTCATCTCCTCACTGTTCCTTAAACTCGCTCAAGACACGGGTAACGTGGATCGCATCAATGAGCTTGTCTTTTCGGAGTACGGCGTCCAGGAGAGCGGCAGTACAGACGTTATTTATCTCCCGACTAATCCCCCGGGTATGGGCGTAGATGGCATCCATGGCCTCCGTCGTAAAAACCGGATGGGTGCTTCCGGCCACTTCCAATTGGTGCGAGATATAGTCACGACTCTCCTGCAGCGACAGGCCCTCCAGATGAAAGCGCACGTTCATCCGCTGCGTAATCGGCTTAAAGACACGCAGTTGCAATGTAGCCTGTAGTTCCGGCTGTCCAATCAGAAGCAGGGCCAGCGGCGAAACCGAATCCATCTGGAAGTTGGTGAGAAAACGAATCTCCTGAAGCATGTCGCCCGAGAGCAAGTGGGCTTCATCGACGACAATCACGGCAACCTTCTGCTGGTTTTCATACAGGTCCCAGACCAGATGCTGGAACTGCCGCTTGGCTTCACTGCGCAGAAATTTGGGTGGCAGTCCAAAGTGGTGCAGCAGCTCGCGGTAGAAATCCCTTGGCTTCAGATTAGCGTCAGAGACGTACATAAACCGGTATTTATTCGCATCAAGCTGGTCTTTCAGGCAGCGGATGGCCGTCGACTTGCCGCAGCCAATCTCGCCGGTGACACAGCCAATCGACCTTGTCATCACCATATACTGCAGCCGCGCCACACATTCTTCAAACCGCTGGGAGCGGTGAAGATGCCGGGTTTCAATCTCCCTCGTAAACGGAGTCCGATCCCAGCCAAAGAAACTGCGGATCATGGACGCTTCACCTCTTTCAGCGCCAGAGATAATTCCGCAGCCTGCGCCTCGCGGATCTGCCGGTTTTGCTCCTCGGCTAACAGTTCCACATAATTAAGCCCCGTCTTAGGAGGTTTCTGGATCGTCTCCGGTTCTGTCTTCTTCGTCTTCTGCCTCGGATCCCGGAGCTTCAGCGGCCTCGCATCCTGAAAACGGACACCGTCATTCCACACTTGGATCAACGCCAGATCATGCGGATCAAACCGTACTTGAATCTGCAAACCGGCGAGCTTGGTCTCTACCTCGTATGTGCAGCCAAGCAGGGAAATACATCCCGTTTTATCGACCTTTCGGGTTTCTTCGAGCAAAAATATTTCGGCAAGCTCATGGGGTGGCAACGAGCGAATCGGGTGATCGTCCTTATGGTATCGATCAATCGGCCGTTGCTTGAAGCTGTTATGGATCTTCTGGTGGTAGGCGACCTCCAGCCAGGCTGAGAAAAACCGGTTCAAATCGGCCAATGTCCGGATTTTTCCTTGTTCAATCAAATCGTACGCTTCCGGTACAAAGCTTTGGTCAACAAAGCGGAAAAACTTCTCCTGTTTTCCTCGTCCTTGGGGCCGACCGGGCTTGGTATGCTTCAGTTCGGTTCCCAGCCGACCGCAGATTCGCTCAAAATGGTGCGAGGAATAAATGGCTCCATTGTCTACATAAATCATTTCGGGAACGCCATGCTTCAGGATCGCTTTCTTTAGGCAATCTTCGAGCCGCGCGACCCGTTCCTCGAAATAAAACTGACCATGTACGCATAGACGCGAAAAATCGTCGATGAATATGACCAGATACGCCATCGCCTTCTTTCCGGGTTTGTCCGGATGCGGAAGATAAATCGTATGCTGGACATCGCCCTGCCACACGCTATTTCGGTGTGTGGCCTCGAATCGGCGGAACTGGCTCCATCCTGTATTCATGAGCGCTTTGCGCGTCATGCCGCGGCGCCTGAGTTGCTTGCTCAGCGTACTTTCCTTGAGAACACCGGGGGCTACGTACTGTGCCAGCTCCAGAATGGCAATAATTTGCCTGACACTCCGGCCCGGCTGTTCCTGTTTCAAGGCAATGGCTTTGGCAAGCACGTCATCCGGGATTTCCCTGGCCCCAAGTTTGTCTGCCCGTGGTGACGGCATGAGCGCATCCCAGCCCCCGGTGCGGTAAGCTTGAACATAACGTTCGAGCGTACGCAAACTAATCCGTTTTTCTTCTCCGACCGGCGTTTCATACACATGGCTCACAATGTCGCGCATTAGCGCCATCTGCTCCCCGGCCCCAAGCTTTCGACTAACCAGTGGGGCAATCAGGCCATAACGAAAGTTGGCCACTTGTTGTCGTTCTTGTTCGTTCATGAAAAAACTCCTCTCCCGTCAATCTTACGGGAGTATCTCATAACCCTTGCGACTTGGGGAGGAGGCATATGTTGTGGGATTGGGGATCAAGTCCCCATTGAAGGGGCAGATGGACAACGATGGCTGCGGCGATTGGGGTTTGTCGGAATCGTTGACGGAAGGTAGATGCTTTCTTTACAGCCGTACTGCCTCCGGCAGCCAGATATTCAGCAACGTCCAATACCCCCGCCTCCATGACCCTGCGGGGGAATAAACAGATAACAATTTTTCAAGCCAACTTAGCGTGTCTGCCGTTGTTGGAGCGATCTTGGCGGGATAGATTCGGAGCAGGTCTCCATCGAAGCCCGAGGAGACCAGTTGGCCTGCAACCCAAAGCGCTGCTCCCGCCGCCCTGTGAAGGTACCTTTTCCACCATCGCTTCAGAGTCCGGCGACTATACCAAACCGGCGGTGCAGTTGTGCTTTCCGTTGCTTGATGCCAGGTGAATCCCTTCTGTCGGCGGGTCATTGCCGCTTCTCGAACCCAGGTGGCAAACCGTGCCCAAGGCACCAGAAAATCCGGCAGGAGGGAGATCGTCTTCCCACATTCCGGACAATACTGGCGGTAGATGGGGATTCGGATGACTTCTTGTTTTGTCGTAACCGACCGGAAGTACCGTCCATGTTTATGCAGATGACGTCCGCAATCCTCGCAGCAAATC
>NZ_JAYJLD010000076.1 GCF_035282765.1 Ferviditalea candida
AAAAAGTGTAGCAAATTACAGCGGCATTAAAATACCGGGAATTCGTTCCAATGTGCAAAAAAACACCTGTTTCCTGCGGAAACAAAGTGCTTATTCACATCCATTTTTTCCAGTATAATTTGTGAAAAAATTATCAAACAATAGTAGATTTCTTAATCCAAAAATCATTATAATAGACAATGGTATGTTTAAATATGATGAAGACAGAAAAGGCGTGTTCCTAGGTCGCGTCTAACTTTTTGTGTCATCTGACTAGGAGCGACCACATGTTTTTCGCAAATATTGGGGATAAGGAAGGATATCATGAGCAGCAAACAGAAAAACACAGACGTGATCTTAATTGGTGCCGGAGTCATGAGCGCGACTTTGGGAACATTACTGAAAGAGCTGGCACCGGAATGGGAAATCAAAGTGTTCGAGAAGCTGGCAAAGGCAGGAGAAGAAAGCTCTAACGAATGGAACAATGCGGGTACGGGGCACTCGGCACTGTGCGAGCTTAACTATACCTCCGAAAAATCGGATGGCTCTATAGATATTAACAAAGCCATACAAATTAACGAACATTTTCAGCTTTCAAGACAGTTTTGGTCGTATCTTGTGAACCACAAGCTGATCAGCAATCCGCAGGATTTTATCAGGTCAATCCCTCATATGAGTTTGGTGCAAGGGGAGAAAGATGTCGCGTTTTTGAAAAAACGTTTTGAATTGCTGTCGAACAATCCCCTGTTTCAAGGAATGGAATACTCCGATGACCCTGAAAAACTGAAGGAATGGATTCCGCTTGTCATGGAAGGCCGCACATCGAATGAACCGATAGCGGCAACCAAAATCGACTCCGGGACGGATGTTAACTTTGGCGCTTTAACTTGCATGCTGTTTGACCACTTAAAGCGAAAAAACGTCGAGATTAACTACATGCACAGCGTCAAAGATATAAAACGTACAAGCGACGGCTTATGGAAAGTGAAGGTTCATAATATCGATACCAGTAAAATCGAGTACCATACGGCGAAGTTCGTCTTTATCGGCGGTGGAGGCGGAAGTCTGCCTTTACTGCAAAAAACCGGTATTCCTGAATCCAAACATATTGGAGGCTTCCCGGTAAGCGGACTATTTATGGTATGCAACAATCCGGAGGTCGTAGCGCGGCATCATGCAAAAGTATACGGTAAAGCCAAGGTCGGCGCTCCTCCAATGTCTGTTCCGCATCTAGATACAAGATATATCGATAACAAAAAATCATTGCTATTTGGACCGTTTGCCGGCTTCTCGCCCAAGTTCTTAAAAACAGGATCAAATTTTGATTTGATCGGTTCCGTAAAACCGGATAATGTCTTAACGATGTTGGCGGCAGGGGTAAAAGAGATGGCATTGACCAAATACCTGATCCAGCAGGTTATGCTATCGAACGAAAAGCGCATGGAGGAATTGCGAGAGTTTATTCCGAACGCCAAAATCGAGGATTGGGATATCGTGGTGGCGGGACAACGTGTGCAGGTTATCAAAGATACGGAAGACGGTAAAGGCACTCTTCAATTTGGTACGGAAGTAGTGAGTGCTGCCGATGGCTCGATAGCTGCACTGCTCGGTGCCTCTCCAGGTGCTTCCACTGCCGTCCACGTCATGCTCGAGCTCATAAACAAATGCTTCCCGCAGCATATGCAAGAGTGGGAGCCGAAAATCAAGGAAATGGTTCCTTCTTATGGCGTGTCACTGGAGAAAAACCCGGAGCTTTTTCAAGAAATTCATGCCGCAACCGCGCAGTCGCTTGGTCTCGGCGAAAAAGAAGAAGAAAAAGAGCTGGTCTATAGTTAAACCTGTTTCTATGCTGAAAGAACCTTTGATCTATCTTTGGATTGAAGGTTTTTTTCAGAATTCAAAAGGATATTTGAACCCGGTAAGGGGAACAATGTATATACGCTCGCGTATTCACTGGCTTTCTTCCTTTTTCAATCGCTAACTCCGGTTACTGTCAGGCATTGGGCCCACCTTACTTTGCACAATGCGATTGGTATAATGGAGAGGATGAATGATAAAGGAGTGACAAGGATGCCGAGCAGCAGAACCGATCATCATGCCATTTCGACCGATCACACCCGTCGTCCCAGAAGCGGACGCTTTGCACCCATGCCTTCGGGCAAGCTCCACCTTGGACATGCTTGGACCGCACTGCTGGCCTGGCTGCAAATGAGACAATGCGGCGGCCGGTTTATTCTGCGGATCGAGGACATCGACGATTCCCGATTCGTTCCTGGTATGGCGGAGCAAATGATGAATGATTTGAAATGGCTCGGTTTGGATTGGGGCGAAGGCCCCGATATCGAAGGAGTCCAACGCTCCTTATCAACAAAGTGAACGTATTGAAAGCTATGAACAAGCGTTACAACAGCTCAAAGAGCAGGGACTGCTCTATTCGTGTTATTGCAGCAGGGCAGATATTGCCTCCGCTGCACAAGCGCCGCATGGACTGTCCTCAGAAGGCGCGATGTATCCGGGCACATGCAGGGCTTTGAATGAAAAGCAACGAGCTGCCAAAGCAGCCGTTAAAACGCCTTCCCTCCGTTTTCGCCATTCCCCAAATTCCTCTCCAATTTACGGAACTGGTCTTGGGTGAGCAAGCCTTTGCAAAAGGAGCCGGTGGAGATTTTGTGGTTCAATGTGCAGACGGGATGATTGCTTATCAGCTAGCAGTGACTGTGGATGACCATGCGATGGAAATGACCGATGTACTGCGTGGATCGGATTTGGCCGAATCCACGTACGCCAATTACACATTTACAATGCATTGGAATGGCTTCAACCTGAATTTGCCCATGTTCCCTTATTGATTGATTCCGACGGCAAACGGTTATCCAAACGCAACAGGTCATTAGAAATTGAACAGGTAAGAAATCTCGGTATTCTTCCGGAAAAAGTGATCGGTTGGATCGCCTGGCTGGCAGGTTGGATGGATCAGCCGTATGCCCTGCGTGCGGAAGAAGTAATACCGTTATTTGCGCTGCAGATGCTGCCCCGTTCAGACATTCAACTTGATAGAGAAGTGTTGAAGGCGCTGATCGGTTGAATCTTAACGGAAGGTTCAACAAAATAATGCCTAAGGAGCTATTCCTGTAATGAATTAAAATGCGGTTTGCAAAACAAAAAGCGCCTCCTGTATGCTGGGTCATGGAATGCTGTACATTCACTGCCCTAAT
>NZ_JAYJLD010000077.1 GCF_035282765.1 Ferviditalea candida
AAGGGATTAGGCTATTGTCGGGTACATTTTCGGTTTGGCTCCGCCAAACCGAATGGCGAATCCATGGCTATTTCCCGCCATATAATGAAGCGGCGAACATCATGCGCTCTTTGACAATTCCATAACCTACTGTTCTTCATGCGAGAAGTCGCATGGCAGCAAGAATGCTCGTAGGTCTTTACACTCGGACCTGCCTGTGGAACAATGGGGTCGACAAGCTTTTCTCGGGAAATTTCTTCCCCTCCTTGCGGACCGTGAGGTACTGCTCAAAAAAGCCCGTTACCCGTGACCCATCACTCATGTTCTAACCGCTGGTTGCGCCGCCGTACCGCTTGGGGAGTAGCACCCGCAATTGTCGGGCGTTACGGATGAGTGCTGATGACGAGGCAGAAGTCGGTGGTTTCCACGGGCACCCAGGTCTGAGATCAGCTTGATTATTTCTCAACAGGAGGTGATTCCATGTCACCAATGCTGATTGGTATAGACGTAAGCTTACGCTCCCACCATGTACAGTTCATGGATGGAGCCGGAAGATCGCTCGCTTCCTTCTCCGTGTCTAATGATCAAACCGGGGCGGACACCCTGATTCGTAAAATGTTAGACATAGCGAGTAAAGAGAGGTTGGAGAATCTTCACATCGGGATGGAGGCCACATCCAATCTCGGATGGCCTCTTGCGCATTATCTGAAGAACGAGTTGCAAAGCTACGAGCCGAACGTGAAGTCCCAAGTTTATGTCTTAAATGCAAGAAAGGTGGCTCGCTTCAAGAATGGATACGACACCCTTCTGAAAAACGACCGCATCGATGCCTGGGTAATTGCAGACCATCTGCGATTTGGACGACTGCCCCACGAGATGAAAGACATTATCCAATACGAAGCCTTGCAGCGCCTTACCCGCACGCGATTTCACTTAATGAACAACATTAAACGGGACAAGACCTATTTTCTGAATCAGGTCTTTTTGAAGTTCAGCGGGATGCGTCAGGATAACCCGTTTTCCAATACGTTCGGCAACACCAGTCTGGCCGTTATTCAAGAACTTGAGCCGGATCAAATCATGGCGATGTCGATGGAAGAACTCATTGAATTCTTACAAGATAAAGGCAAGAACCGCTTTGAGAAACCCGGAGGAAATCGCGGCTTACTTAAAGAAGATCGCCCGCTTTTCCTACCGGCTTGATAAAGCGATGGCCGATCCGGTAAACATCTCTCTAGCTACGACACTTAGCGTGATCCAGCACTTGGAGTCCGAAGTGAAGAAGCTAGACAAAGAGATCGCAAAGATTATGAAGGGCGTTCCGCAAACACTTACCTCCGTGAAGGGCATTGGCCCCGTATTCGCGGCGGACATCCTAGCGGAGGTCGGCGGTATTGATCGCTTTGCGAATCACGCCGATTTAGCGAAATATGCCGGTCTCGTATGGAACCAGAACCAGTCCGGTGAATTTGAAGCGGAAGAAACTTCTCGCATGGATACCGGCAATAAATATCTCCTTACTATCTCGTCCAGGCAGCGGACTCCGTCCGCAAGCATGATGCTGAGTACAGTGCGTTTTACCAGAAGAAGTACGACGAAGTTCCAAAGCATAAGCACAAAAGAGCCCTCGTCTTATCCGCGCGAAAATTGGTACGGTTGGTATTCATGCTACTGAAAACCAACACATTGTACACACCACCGGAGAGGAGGAACCACTAACCGGTTTCCAAAATCCTACTCCTTTTACAATTCACCCGTATGAAAACCATGTCTGAAAATTTTGACATATGGACGGGTCTAATTTGCTATTGCCTTTTTACGGTTCAAAGTGCAATTTGTGCTGATTATTTTCCATTTTTCATGAATCAACCCCTTGACATATTACCGCTGTGCTTTAAGGTCGAGACGGACTAAGCAGTCCGTCTCAATTTCTAAGCATTGCTTTAGTTTGTAGGTTCACTCAATAAGGATTTTATATTGTAAATCGTACCAGATTTAAAAAATCTGCTAAACCAAGAACTTTGAAGTTGCGACAATTGTCGGTTTAATTGATCTGTATACTCTTGCATAGTAAATGCATTATTATAAAATTCATTTTTAAATGCCCCTTCGGCTGCATTGGGAATAGTTACATATTTAGTAGCCGTAGCAGTAAGAAAATCCGAAATAGGCCTACCGTCATTTGTTTTTCCTTTTTTTAGAGCAATTAATTCTTGTTGAAGGCAGTTATTATAGAGTAACCTATAGCCAGTTGTCACCCCATCTTGATCTATTTTATCATATGTTCTCTTTAAATCTTCAAAATACTCTAACGAATTGGTAAAATTTCCTTTTATATAAGTACTACTGGTATATCCATGAGTGCTTCCCTCGAATTCATTAGCAGTATTGAAATTTTCTTTATTATCAAGCCAAGCATTAAAATTATTTAATGAAATCAGTGCACTAGTATCTACTTTCATACTAAGTACTGTCTTATCTCCCCAATATGTGTAATACCAATCACCATTGGCGTTTTGAAAGATTACAGAAGTATGTCCAAGTCTACTTGCTGCAGCACTGGCAGTAATTATTATTGCATCATGCCCACTCGGATCTACATAATTTACCGGATTGTTGAAAGCATAGGCATACAAATGTAAACTAAGTGGGTTTTGGATTTCACCCCGATACGTATCCGCCGACAGGAACCTTCCGTTCCTCGGATCGTAGTATCTGGCCTGCAGATAATAATATTGCGTCTTGCGGTCCCAATAATATCCCGCATAGCGATACGGATTCAGCTTCACCAGTTCCGTGGTGATGTCCTCTGTCGGTTCTTGTTCGACGCCGACAATCGTATCTCCTGCTGTCGATGTGCTGGTTGTCGTATCGGTCATTGTTTCGGTGGAATCGGAAAGCGTATTGTCGGAAAGTGTTCCGTCAAGCGTACTTCCCGTAAGCGTTCCTCCGCTCCCGTTCTGCGGATCGCTGTTGTTATCCGGGGTATAATCCGGCACAATATTGCCGTTCTCATCCACCGGTCCCTGCAGCGAGCCCGGGCTGCCGTTGCCTGTGCCGAGGTCGCCGATGTAGCCGAT
>NZ_JAYJLD010000078.1 GCF_035282765.1 Ferviditalea candida
GACTTGTCAGCAGAAGCTGCAGCGAGATGGCAGGCAAGAAAACGCTGGGGAATATCTGGCGGTTGACTGGACACCGGAGCGTCTGACCTGTCAGCAGATACCGCAACGAGGTGACAGGAAAGAAAAAACGCTGGGGAAATCCTGGTGATTCACTGGGTACTGGAGCGGCTGACTTGTCAGCAGAAGCTGTGGCGAGATGGCAGGCAAGAAAAACGCTGGGGAAATCCTGGTGGTTCACTGGACACTGGAGTGGCTGACTTGTCAGCAGAAGCTGCGGCAAGGTGGCAGGCAAGAAAAACGCTGGGGAATATCTGGCGGTTCACTGGTCACTGGAGCGGCTGACTTGTCAGCAGAAGCTGCGGCGAGATGGCAGGCAAGAAAACGCTGGGGAATATCTGGCGGTTGACTGGACACCGGAGCGTCTGACTTGACAGTAGAAGCTGCGGCGAGGTGGCAAGCTAGAAAAACGCTGGGGAAATCCTGGTGGTTCACTGGTCACTGGAGCGGTTGACTTGTCAGCAGGAGCTGTGGCGAGGTGGCAGGCTAGAAAAACGCTGGGGAATATCTGGCGGTTCACTGGTCACTGGATCAGCTGACTTGACAGTAGAAGCTGCGGCGAGGTGGCAAGCTAGAAAAACGCTGGGGAATATCTGGCGGTTCACTGGGCATTGGAACGTCTGACTTGTCAGCATATGCTGCAACAAGGTGACAGTAAAGAAGAACTCTGGCGAATTCTTGGTGATTCGCTGGTCACTGGAGCGTATGACCTGTCAACAGATGCCGCAACGAGGTGATAGGAAAGAAAAAACGTTGGGGAATATCTGGAAGTTCACTGGTCACTGGAGCGGCCGACTTGACAGCAGAAGCTGCGGCGAGGTGACAGGGAAGAAAAACGCTGGGGAAATCCTGGTGGTTCACTGGTCACTGGAGCGTCTGACCTGTTAGCAGATGCTGCAGCAGGGTAACACGTTTATGCTAGGGTCTTTAGAAATGAAAGGTGTATAGGGAAGGTGTTTTAATGAAACCAAGAGTTTTTATAGGTTCTTCTGTTGAAAGTTTGGAGATTGCTAGAGCGCTTCAAGTTATTTTAGATTATGATTGCGAGAGTGTTATATGGAATCAGGGAGTTTTTAAACTGTCGAGTACAACAATGCACGATCTTTCGAGGATTGAAGATATTGACTTTGCGATATTCATATTTTCACCCGACGATTTAACGACAATACGAAATCAAGAGTATAGAACTGTAAGAGATAACTTGATTCTAGAGTTTGGGATGTTTGTTGGAAAATTAGGTCTTGACCGGGTTTTCTTTGTGATCCCCAAAGATATTGACTTTCATCTACCAACCGACATTTTAGGGATCACACCTGGAGTTTATGAAGCATTCCGAAAAGATAAGAACATTGAAGCAGCATTAGGAGCAGTTTCGAGACAAATGTTATTGCAAATGAAACAGTTAGGGAATAAAACTCTTCCTGTTGTTGAAGGGAAATGGGAGTTTACCCTGAATTCAAGTAACAAGTGGATTTGGAAACGTTATTCAGGTAATGGAAAATTAATAGGCGCTTCATGCAATGAATACGTTAGAAAGGAATATTGTATTGAAAATGCTCGGTTACATGGGTATACAGTATCTAAGGATTACAGAGTTCCTAAGTAAGTTTTAACTAAATTGGTTATCAAGAAAGGAGGGGGCTCTTTGACTAAGTTTTCAGCAATGGCTAGATTATTATCGCACTTGGGGGACCAATTAATCAGTAGCTCGACAGTAGCAATATTAGAGCTTATAAAGAATGCTTATGATGCAGGATCCCCTTCAGTAAAAATTATTATTGATCAAGAAAATCGTACAATAACTATAGAAGATAAGGGTTCAGGCATGTCCAGAGATGATATTTTAAACAAATATCTTGTTATTGGAACAACTGACAGGTTAGAAAAAAAAGAAAGAATTTCAAGAAGGCAAGCAAAGAGATCAATTGATTACATACATGATCAAAAGGAGGATGATTATGATGATGAAAACAACAAAATACCACTGGGGGAAAAGGGTTTAGGTAGATTTGCAACAATGAAGCTGGGGGAAAAGCTAGTTTTATTAACGAGGTCGAAAGAAAAAACGAACTTGACTTTCCGTCGTCTCCCTGGCAAGAAAGTGAGATATTCGCAAAAAAAACTAGGATTTTTAAGGTCACAAGAGAGAATAAACTGGAATTTCCATCACATTCCTGGCACGACAGCAAGACTTTCAAGGAAAAAAGATGCAAGTTTGTTAATGATAAATTGGAACAAATTTAATTATTCAAGTAAAAATAAATTAGATGATGTAACGGTTCATTTATTTAAAATAAATCCGAATGATATTCCAAGCAATTACGGAGAATCTTTTGTAAAGATTAAGATTTATCATATTAAAGATTTTTATGATCCCGAGGAATGGAATAAAAAGAAGTTTGAAGCTTTTTATCGACAGAATTTTATGAAATATATAAACCCATTTAAACCAAGTCAAGGATTCCAAATCACACTTGAAATTCGCACGATTAATAAGGATTTCTATAGGTATACGCCGGAAAGTATTGATAAAAAACTATTAGAACAAGCCCCATATAAAATAAGTGGAGAAGTCGTGGGGCTTAATCTGAATGCGCATTATTATATTAGAGGTAAAGATGGTAGAGAATATTCTGACGTATTAAATAAAAAAATCAGTGAGCTGGAAGGTAGATTGTTATCTCCAGATGATCAAGTTGGACCGATATCGTTTGAGTTTTATTTTTTTAATAGAACATCAAAACGATTAAAGGAAATTAAAGGTTACGAAGACGAGACGGAAAAAACGAGATTACTGAATCAGTATTCAGGTGGAATAATGATCTACCGAGATAATTTTAGGGTGCTTCCTTACGCTGAGCCCGGGAATGATTGGCTATATAATTCATGACTAATGCCAGCTAATACTTTGTAAATTATTAGTAGATAAAGCTGCAAAGCCTCTTTATCTTAGCTGGATTCCTCATGATATTCATGA
>NZ_JAYJLD010000079.1 GCF_035282765.1 Ferviditalea candida
GGCGCCAGGAGCCGAAGAAGGACGTGGCGAACGACGAAACGCCTCGGGGAGCCGTAAGCAGGCTTTGATCCGGGGATGTCCGAATGGGGGAACCCCCCTGCCGTCACAGGCAGGGACCCCGCCCTGAACACATAGGGGCGGAGGAGGCCAACCAGGGGAACTGAAACATCTAAGTACCCTGAGGAAAAGAAAACAAGAGTGATTCCGTCAGTAGCGGCGAGCGAACGCGGAGAAGCCTAAACCGGTGGGCATGCTCACCGGGGTTGTGGGACCGCCACAAGTGTTCGGAGCAGATTAGGTGAACAGGCCTGGAAAGGCCGGCCACAGAAGGTAACAGCCCTGTAGCCGAAAATCCGCGAAGAACCGGGCGGCACCCGAGTAGTGCGGGACACGAGAAATCCCGTATGAATCCGGCAGGACCATCTGCCAAGGCTAAATACTCCCTGGCGACCGATAGTGAAGCAGTACCGTGAGGGAAAGGTGAAAAGCACCCCGGAAGGGGAGTGAAACAGAACCTGAAACCGTGCGCTTACAAGAAGTCAGAGCCCTATCTAGGGGTGATGGCGTGCCTTTTGTAGAATGAACCGGCGAGTTACGTTCTCGTGCAAGGTTAAGGTGAAAAGCCGAAGCCGCAGCGAAAGCGAGTCTGAACAGGGCGAGTGGAGTACGAGGACGTAGACCCGAAACCGTGTGATCTACCCCTGTCCAGGGTGAAGGTGAGGTAACACTTACTGGAGGCCCGAACCCACGAACGTTGAAAAGTTCGGGGATGAGGTGGGGGTAGCGGAGAAATTCCAATCGAACTCGGAAATAGCTGGTTCTCCCCGAAATAGCTTTAGGGCTAGCCTCGGAGTGAAGAGTCATGGAGGTAGAGCGCTGATTGGGTGCGGGGCCCGCCAAGGGTTACCAAGTCCAGTCAAACTGCGAATGCCATGGACTTATCTCCGGGAGTCAGACGGTGAGTGCTAAGATCCATCGTCAAGAGGGAAACAGCCCAGACCATCAGCTAAGGTCCCCAAGTGCTTGTTAAGTGGGAAAGGATGTGGAGTTGCCCAGACAACCAGGATGTTGGCTTAGAAGCAGCCACCATTTAAAGAGTGCGTAATAGCTCACTGGTCGAGTGACTCTGCGCCGAAAATGTAACGGGGCTAAACAGGCCGCCGAAGCTATGGCATCGCAAGATGGGTAGGGGAGCGTTGTATGCGGGGTGAAGGTATACCGTAAGGAGTGCTGGACCGCATACAAGTGAGAATGCCGGTATGAGTAACGAAAAGAGGGGTGAGAATCCCCTCCGCCGAAAGCCTAAGGGTTCCTGAGGAAGGTTCGTCCGCTCAGGGTAAGTCGGGACCTAAGGCGAGGCCGAAAGGCGTAGTCGATGGACAACAGGTGGAAATTCCTGTACCACCGTAAGCCGTTATGAGCAATGGGGTGACGCAGGAGGGAAGGGACGCAGGCGGATGGAAGCGCCTGTCCAAGCAGCAAGAGGGGAGCATAGGCAAATCCGTGCTCTGGAACTTTGAGCTGTGACGGGGAGGGAAAATTGAAGTACCGAAGGTCCTGGGCTCAAACTGCCAAGAAAAGCCTCTAGCCAGGCGAAGGTGCCCGTACCGCAAACCGACACAGGTAGGCGAGAAGAGAATTCTAAGGCGCGCGGAAGAACTCTCGTTAAGGAACTCGGCAAAATGACCCCGTAACTTCGGGAGAAGGGGTGCCCCGGTAGGCTGAATAGGCCGAGGGGGCCGCAGTGAAAAGGCCCAAGCGACTGTTTAGCAAAAACACAGGTCTGTGCGAAGCCGCAAGGCGAAGTATACGGGCTGACGCCTGCCCGGTGCTGGAAGGTTAAGGGGAGTGGTAAGCGGCAACGCGAAGCTATGAACCGAAGCCCCAGTAAACGGCGGCCGTAACTATAACGGTCCTAAGGTAGCGAAATTCCTTGTCAGGTAAATTCTGACCCGCACGAATGGCGTAACGACTTGGGCGCTGTCTCAACGAGAGATCCGGTGAAATTTTAATACCTGTGAAGATGCAGGTTACCCGCGACAAGACGGAAAGACCCCATGGAGCTTTACTGCAGCTTGATATTGGACTTGGGTACGGTTTGTACAGGATAGGTGGGAGCCTGGGAAGTGGGAGCGCAAGCTTGCATGGAGGCGGCGTTGGGATACCACCCTGATCGTACTTGAGTTCTAACCTTGCATCCCTCATCGGGACGGGGGACCGTGTCAGGCGGGCAGTTTGACTGGGGCGGTCGCCTCCTAAAGCGTAACGGAGGCGCCCAAAGGTTCCCTCAGAATGGTTGGAAATCATTCGCAGAGTGTAAAGGCACAAGGGAGCTTGACTGCGAGACGTACAGGTCGAGCAGGGACGAAAGTCGGGCTTAGTGATCCGGTGGTACCGAATGGAAGGGCCATCGCTCAACGGATAAAAGCTACCCTGGGGATAACAGGCTTATCTCCCCCAAGAGTCCACATCGACGGGGAGGTTTGGCACCTCGATGTCGGCTCATCGCATCCTGGGGCTGAAGTAGGTCCCAAGGGTTGGGCTGTTCGCCCATTAAAGCGGTACGCGAGCTGGGTTCAGAACGTCGTGAGACAGTTCGGTCCCTATCTGTCGCGGGCGCAGGAAATTTGAGAGGAGCTGTCCTTAGTACGAGAGGACCGGGATGGACGTACCGCTGGTGTACCAGTTGTTCCGCCAGGAGCACCGCTGGGTAGCCAAGTACGGACGGGATAAGCGCTGAAAGCATCTAAGCGTGAAGCCCCCCTCAAGATGAGATTTCCCACATTGGTAAGACCCCTTGAAGACGACGAGGTAGATAGGTTCGGGGTGGAAGTGCCGCAAGGCATGGAGCTGACGAATACTAATCGGTCGAGGGCTTATCCACAACTTTGCAGCATTGCTGCAGCAACATCCATGCGCACCAACGTTTGCTTCGCTTCTAGTTTTGAGGG
>NZ_JAYJLD010000080.1 GCF_035282765.1 Ferviditalea candida
GTAAGCGTCAAACCAAACCCACCTGTGAAGCTGGTTTGGCTCATGAGATAATCTTCCTCAGAATAGATGTGAGGAGGATTTTTTTATGACGCAAGAGGAATTGCAACAAATATGGGCTGCCCGAATCAAGGATTATCGAGCCAGCGGTGAGCGTGTGTCAGCTTGGTGTGAACGTCAGGGGGTTACCCAGCGTCAACTCTGGTACTGGATGAAAAAATTGAAACGTTTGGAACAGGAAAAATCAGCCGATCAACCTCTATGGCTTTCCGTTCATGTGGATGAGGACACTACCATCCCATCATCATCTTTACTGGTTACCGTCGGATCAGCAACCATCGAAGTCAGAGCAGGATTCGAGCCCTCCTTACTTGCCGATGTCATTAAGACGCTCAAAACGGTATGCTAAGAGACATTCAGCCCGAACAGGTATACCTGGCCGCCGGATTTACGGATATGCGCAAGTCTATTGATGGGCTCGCTGTTCTTGTAAAAGAGGGATTTGAGCTTGATCCGTTCTCCTCAGCTTTATTTGTCTTTTGCAACCGCGGGCGGGACAAGCTGAAAATTTTGTACTGGGAGCACAACGGATTCTGGCTGTACTATCGACGGCTCGAACGCGGCAGATTTCGGTGGCCGACCGAGGCCAATGCTGCGCCGATCCGAGTCACCCGGCGGGAGCTTCGCTGGTTGCTGGACGGCCTTTCCCTCGAACAACGTCAGGCGCATACCGAGGTGAATGCCCGTACGGTGATCTGAGAATATTTCACTCATCTGTCATACAATTCAGGGAAAGATGACAGGGTTTCTCCCGCCCCATCGTGAATCTATAGGTATGGAAAAAATCGTGGACAAGACCCCAGACACAATTGAACATTGGCAGGAACGATGCCTGACACTGGAGCAGCAAAATGCGGAATTGGCCGCCAAGGTGAAATGGTACGAAGAACAGATTCTTCTTTCCCGGCGAAAGCAATATGGAGCTTCCAGCGAACGCACGCATCCCGACCAACTCCTGCTTTTTAACGAACCCGAGGCAGAAGCCGATCCCGCTGCTGAAGAGCCAACCGTAGAGACGATTACCTACCAGCGGAAAAAACAGCAGGGTCAGCGCGATGCGAAGATCGAGCACCTGCCTGTGGAGACGATCGACTACGAGTTGCCGGAAGAAGAGCGGATCTGCCCCTGCTGTAACGGCGCGATGCATGCGATGAGCACCGAAATTCGGCGGGAACTGAAAATCATTCCGGCACAAGTCAAGGTCGTCAAGCACGTGCGTCATGTATACAGTTGCCGTCGGTGCGAACGGGAAGGAATCGAAACGCCGGTGATCACCGCATCGATGCCCAAACCGATGGTGCCGAAGAGTCTGGCTTCCCCTTCGATGGTGGCCTACATCATGAGCCAGAAATATGTCGAGGCGCTGCCGCTGTATCGCCAGGAGCAACAGTTTGCGCGTTTTGGGGTCACGTTGTCCCGGCAGACGCTTGCCAACTGGATGATCGAAGCCGCCAGCCGATGGCTGAAGCCGTTAGTTGATCGGATGCACACCCATCTCTTAAACGAGGACATGCTGCATGCCGACGAAACGACCCTGCAGGTGCTTCGGGAGCCGGGTCGATCGGCGGAATCGACCTCTTATCTCTGGCTGTATCGCACGGGAAGGGACCGACCGGCGATTATCCTGTACGATTACCAGCCGTCCCGAGGCGGCGAACATCCGCGAAACTTCCTGTCCGGATTCCATGGATACCTGCACGTTGATGGGTATCCAGGATACCATAAGGTGAAAGGTGTGACGCTCGTCGGGTGTTGGGCTCATGCCCGACGGAAGTTTGACGAGGCCCTGAAGGCGTTGCCTGATGGCAAACAGATGGCTGCGGTCGCTGCTCGAGAGGGTCTCGAGTTCTGCAACCGGTTATTTGCCATAGAGCGTAAGATCAAGGAGGCTTCACCCGAAGAACGTTTTGCCGTCCGTACGGAGCAAAGTCGCCCTGTATTGGATGCTTTTTCGGCATGGCTTCGTGCCCAGCGAAGCCGGGTGCTCCCGAAAAGCACGCTGGGACAGGCGATCGTCTATTGCCTGAATCAATGGGAAAAACTCGATGCGTTCCTAAAGGACGGACGGTTGGAATTGGACAACAATCGGAGCGAACGATCCATCAAGCCGTTTGTAATCGGACGCAAGAACTGGATGTTCAGCAACACACCGCGCGGGGCCAAGTCAAGCGCGATGATATATAGCATCATCGAAACAGCGAAAGAAAATGGCTTAAATCCGTATCTGTATCTCACCTGGATCTTTGAAAAGCTACCGCAACTCGCAGATCCCCAAGATCCGAATGCGTTAGACAACTTCCTTCCATGGTCAAGCTCAATCCCGGAAAATTGCAGAATCGTTCATT
>NZ_JAYJLD010000081.1 GCF_035282765.1 Ferviditalea candida
TGTCAAGACCGAAATAGAATTCCCCAAAATAATCAGTTAAAAATTCCCCAGTAATAGGGATAAGGTTGCCCCCCTAGGGGGGCAAAAAATCGGAAAAATATGTAAATTACTTTTCTTCTTCCTGCTTATCCTGCCTAAAAAATCCGGCCTTCTTTTTCTCCTTGATTCGATAGCTCTCCCCCTTAATATTGACGGTGCTGGAGTGATGCAACAGGCGGTCTAATATCGCCGTAGCCAAGACACTATCTCCGAATATCTCTCCCCAGGAACCGTAGGATTTGTTGGATGTGAGAATAATGGAGCCCTTCTCATACCGCTCCGATACGATTTGAAAGAAAAAGTGAGCCGCTTCGTCTTCCATCTTGCGGTAGCCGATTTCATCAATGATGAGGATATGGGGCTTGATGTACGTCTTCATCTTTTGTTGAATGGTATTGTTCCGATGAGCCTGCTGCAAGGTCTGTACCAAGTCATGGGCTGTTGTGAAATAAACGGTGTAACGTTTGGCGATGGCCTCCAGCGCCAGAGCTACAGCCAGATGGGTCTTCCCCGTGCCCGGAGGCCCCAAAAAAATTAAATTCTCCTGATGTTCCACAAAGCGCAGCGTGGCCAGATCCCGAATCCGCCGTTCCTCAATCGAGGGTTGAAAAGTAAAGTCATACTGGTCCATCGTCTTACGATAAGGCAAATGAGCCATACGCGTTTTCATCTTGATGAATCGATCGTGTTTGGCGGTCAATTCTTCCTGTAACAGCTTGTCCAAAAACTCAAGATACGGTATATTTTCGTTAGAGGCTTCTTCCGCAACGTGGTGCAGGATGTCCGGGATTCGGGTCCATCCAAACTGCTGAAATGCCTGTTCAAGCCGTTCTTGGAGGATCATTGGCCTACCGCCTCCTCCGCGAACTGCTCATAGTCTGAAAGGTCTCTTTGGAGCACCTCGGGTGCTGCATTCGGTACGAGGCGGGGAGTAGGTTGGGGAACCCTGGTTTTGCCCGCAGTACGAATGCCCTCGAAGTGTTCCTTTGTTCGGATGACTTGATGTTTGCCGGTTGCCTTGAGATGTTCGGCAATTTGTTGATTTCCGAGAAAGATGCGAATGCGTCCATTTCGTTCATCCTGAACCTCGACGGCTTGTCCAACAAAGACATGCGGAACGGAGTACAAGTTGGCTTGATAGGAAACCAGGCAGTCGTTGGAGACTTTGCGTGTGTGCCGATCGATCTCCTCGAAAGGAACCAGATTGAATTTCTTCAGTTTTTCTTGAAGCCAGCGATCCACCGGCTTCTCACGGGTGGTGCCATGGATACGTTCATTCGCGTACGTATCCATCCAATACCGGGCTTGGATATTCAATTCCGCCAAGCTCGCCAATACGCGCACGCGCGGCCAGAAGTTTTTCTTGACATATTTAACCCCACTCTCCACTTTCCCTTTGGTACGAGCTCGATAGGGACGGCAGCGCTTGAGAATAAATCCATGATGATGGGCAAAGCGAGCAAACCGCTCGTTCCAGATGACTTCTCCCCGATCATCAACCCCCGTGACCACGGTTTTCATATTGTCGTAAAGCACCGTTTCCGTGATACCGCCAAAGTATTGCATGGCACGAAGATGGCAACCCATCAACGTTTCGAGTTTCTGGTTTTCCATAAATTCCACATAGATCATCCGGGAATATCCCAGCGTCATGACGAAGACATGGAGCTTTTTCTTCGTCCCTTGCCAGTTTACGGTGACCTCGCCCCAATCGACTTGCGCTTGTTTGCCGGGAGGGGTTTCAAACCGTTCCGTGGCTTTGGCTTGAACCTGCGGGCGCAGCGGCTGCATAAATTCTCGCAATACGGTGGTTCCACCCCGGTAGCCCATTTCACGGATTTCTTCGAAGAGGACAACCGCATTCAAACAACCCTCGTTCATACGCAAGCAAATGTAATCCTTGTAAGAATCCAATTTCCGCGGTTTGGTCACGGTTCGATGATACCCTTCTGGAGGTCCTTCCTTGAGCCATTTCCGGATTGTCTTGCGGTCCCTGCCCAGTGCTTGAGCGATTTGATTGATGCTCATCCCTTTTTGCTTCATTTCTTGAATCATGTAGTACTCCCCATTCTTCACCATAGATTTCTCTCCCTTCAGGGAGAGATTTTCCCCTACTTATGGGGAATTTTCAACCGGCTATATTGGGGATTTTATCATCGATTCCTACA
>NZ_JAYJLD010000082.1 GCF_035282765.1 Ferviditalea candida
TTATTCAGTATTGTCTTTTTCCCTGACTCAATGCGTTCTCGTCTAAATAAATTTCCAACTTTCTTGATTCAGGGTCTTGACATATTACCGCTGGACTTACCCCGTTACAGGGCGTTTAATATGAAGATTGACATCTTCCGGATTCACCCAGCTCGAATCTGTCCACCCGTCCAAATCATACTCGCTCATACATTGCTCCACCATTCCTTTGAACACATCCATGTCGCCGCTGTTGACCGCTTCAATCAGGGCGTGAATGCGGACATCCTCGGTGTTGCCGGTATAATTTTGTTCATACAGCGCATGCCGGGCGCCGAACTCGCTTCCCAATGCATCCCAGAGCAATTTGACCAGCTTGATCTTATCCTGACTGCCGTAGCCATTAGAACCTCGATAAAAACGGTCCAGGTAAGGACGAAGTTCCGGATTCTTAAAATCTTCCGCGCTGGAGGGCTGAACGATCAGACCGCCGGCGACCACGTGTTCAATGATTTCCCTGATGCGCGTCCAGGCCATTGTGGAGAAAACGCGATATGCAGTTCCGTGCACCACATTGGGCAATACGGTTCCGTTCGGCCCGGGGTTTGGATCTTTGGCCATCGCCGTACTGATCGCCCACATCATGTTCCTCCAGGCAATCACTTCCCCGACATTTGCCTTGACACCCCTGAACTCGCTGGTACCGGTCGATTCCACCGCTTTGGTCAAAAGACCGGAAATAAAGTCAAGCTTGACAGCCAAACGGGTGCATCCGTGAAACATAAACAGGTTGACAAACCCGGAACGCGGGAAAAACTCGTTTGCTTTTTGGACATTCCGGTAGACCAAGACGTTTTCCCAGGGAATGAAGGCCTTGTCAAAGATGAGAACGGCATCATTTTCATCCAGTCGGCTGGACAGCGGATTATCGAACGGACTGCCCATTACGGCGGAGTTCATCTCGTAGGACGGGCGGCAGATCAGCTTGACACCCGGCGTATCTTGCGGGGCAAAGAAGGCAAGCGCAAATTCCTCTTTTTGAATCGGGAGGGTACCATTGTATGCCACGAAGTTGTAATTGGTAATGGCCGAGCTCGTCGCCACCATTTTCGCCCCGCTGACAATAATTCCGGCATCGGTTTCCTTCTCTACCCGGATAAAGACATCGCCTACCTCATGAATCGGCTTGTTCCGGTCCACCGGAGGATTGATGATGGCATGGTTCACGAATAGAACTTTTTCTTGAGCCAGCTTATACCAGCGCAGCGCGTTGTCTTCAAAAGGGGCATAAAATTCAGGGTTTCCCCCGAGTGTCGCCAAAAAGGACCCCTTGTAATCGGGCGTTCTGCCCATCCATCCGTATGTCAGCCGGGCCCAGGTTGCAATGGCATCACGGGCGGCCAATAATTCCTCCGTATTGCGGCTCGTCTTGAAATAGCGATGTGTGAAAGTGCCTCCCCCGGTATCGGTGGAAGTGGTCAGAACATCATGGTGCTTTGGATCATGGAGCGCGTCATAAATGCGGGCAATGGATCGGGCAGAATTGCGGAAAGCGGGATGATGGGCAATATTCTTCACCCGTTCCCCATACAGCCAAACCTCTCGGCTGTCCTCCAAACTGTCCAAATACTCCTGACCCGTCATCGGTTTAATCTGGTTTTTCATGTTTATCAATACCCTCCTGTGCTGTTTTTGTATGCGCTGTCATTTTTGATAGTCCCTCTGTAAATTAGGATCATCTTATCACCCGTCTATGCAAAAGTAACCGACCGAACTAAACAGAATTTTTTGTATCTTTCCGTTCAAATAAGACAGTCACAGCACGACAAAAGTTAACCTGAATTTCGAAAGCCCATAATATCAGGGCATACTTGCTAAGTGGAAGGCGTTAGGCTTGTAAATATGTGGATAATTCCCGTGCGAATGGGCCGAATTATCCACATATGGATAAACTCTCCCCCTCCCCAATGAAGGGGCCGGTTCATTTTCCATGTGAGTTTT
>NZ_JAYJLD010000083.1 GCF_035282765.1 Ferviditalea candida
TCCTCCTCGTATAGTATGTTTAGACGCTTGATTAAAGCGAATTTCCAGTTGATCTTGACAACTGTAATGGGCCTAGATGAGTTTCCAAACCAAGTGATTGTGAGATCACTTACAAAAGGATGATGCGGGCGTAGCCGAGCCCGTACCGCAGCCCGTTGGGGCGAGGAACGGAGCTCGGAATGGCGAAGCCAAATGCCCTTACTCCCCTCACCATTCAATCTGGATGTCCTGAGAGGTAGATGCGAAAATCATTCGCTCCTTGAAAAAATGAAAATACAATTTGGGTCTTGGACTTTTCGAGATGTTCCCAGACAATGGTCTTAGGGTCATTTGGGGATATTCCTCTTCCTCCTGTAGCCTTGACTACATAGTAAGTCCGTTTCCTCAGCACTCGTTTGAGCTTCTTACCCGCTGGCGGTTCCCTTCGGTAACCCATGCCCGAAGATAGCAGCTTCGGGGCAGCCCATGAGCCGAAGGAAGTTCTTATATGCGAGGGTGACTGATCGGCGAGCGCGCTGGGGGCATCCCGAAGAGTCCAATTCCCTAAAACCCCAATTTGGAAAGGAGGGATTCCCTTGAAGCTTTTTGTCGGTATTGACGTCAGTTCCGAAGAACTGGAAGCGTGTTTCATGAACCCGGAAGGCGATACGCTTGAAACGCTGAAAGTCGAAAATAACTTGTACGGTGCCGAGCATTTACGCGATCGCATCGTTGCAATGGCGGACAAGCTCCCCTCTTCCGAAATTCACATTGGACTGGAAGCTACCTCGGTTTACAGCTGGCATCCGGCAATGTACCTACATGAGCAAGAGTCGCTCCAAAACCGAAACGCCAAAGTGTTTACCATCAATCCGAAACTGATCAACAAGTTTCGTGAAGCCTATGCTGACCTGGACAAGACCGATCGGATTGATGCCTGGATTATCGCTGACCGCTTGCGCTTCGGCAGGCTCACCACGACTATTGTGATGCAAGAACGGTATGTCGCTCTGCAACGGCTGACCCGTATGAGATTCCACCTAGTCCATAATTTGACGCGTGAGAAACAGTACTTCCTGCAAAACCTGTTTTACAAATGCAACGCCTTTCGCACCGAGGTCGACAGCTCTGTATTCGGTCACGCCATTCTGGAGATGCTCTCAGAGAAATATAGCCTCGACGATATCGCCCATATGGAGGTCGCCGACTTGGCCGATTATCTCAAGGAGAAGGGGCGCAATCGTTTCCCAGACCCCGAGAATGTCGCCAAGTGTATCCAGAAGGCCGCTCGCGCCTCATACCGTCTTTCCAAGGTCGTAGAGGATTCCATTGACCTGGTTCTAGGAGCCTCGATTCAAGCGATTCGGAGCATTCAGAGCCAACTCAAGGAGATCGACAAAGCTATTGAGCGTATGTTGGACGGTATGCCCGGCGCTCAGTGCTTACGCTCGATTCCCAGCATTGATCGAGTGTACACAGCGGGCATTCTGGCCGAGATCGGCGACATCGAGCGTTTTAGCGACCAAGCCGCTGTGGCCAAGTACGCCGGCCTCACATGGCGCAAACACCAGTCTGGTCCTTTTGAAGCCGAGGATACCAAACGTATTCGTTCCGGCAACCGATTCCTGCGCTACTACCTTGTTGAAGCTGCCAACTCGGTCAAACAGCGCGAACCGGAATTCGGTGAATACTACCGAAAAAAATACAGAGAAGTACCCAAGCACCAACACAAACGCGCCCTCGTCTTAACGGCAAGAAAACTTGTACGTCTGGTCGATGCGCTGCTACGTAACGGCCAACTTTACACGCCTGGAAGGAAGGTGAATACGGCGACTCATTAAACGACTCCTTTACATCCTTCGGTAATATTTACAGTTTCAGTAATTTGTCTGAACTGGGTTTATTCAGTATTGTCTTTTTCCCTGACTCAATGCGTTCTCGTCTAAATAAATTTCCAACTTTCTTGATTCAGGGTCTTGACATATTACCGCTGGACTTA
>NZ_JAYJLD010000084.1 GCF_035282765.1 Ferviditalea candida
GTTCGATACAGTTCCTGAAGATTCATTCGTTTACCGCCGACATCATAACGCTGCTTCATATCTCTGATCATGCCGATGACGTGAAGTCCTTTCGCCATCGTTTCCTTCATGCGATAGGAGTTCCCATTCATGTTGACCAAGTAAGATTGATGCGTTAAGCGGTCAATCATCGCTGCGGTCATCACCGGATCCTGAAAGATCTCTCCCCACCGCTCAAACGACAGGTTCGTCGTAATAATCGTTGACTTCCGGCCGGCGCGAAGAGACAGGTGAGTAAATAAGAGTTCCGAGCCTTCGGCAATGACCAGATCGTACTTCTCAAAGCGGTTTTGAAATACGCGCAGGGTTTGCTGCGCCCGGCACTCCTTGATCCGGTTGATGAGAAGGGGGACGGTGGTAAACCACACCTTGTAGCCCTCCAAACAGGCTTTCAGACCAAGCCCTGTGGCAATGTGGGTCTTTCCAGTGCCCGAATTTCCCGCCAGAATGACGTTGCGTCCTTCCGGGATAAACTCCAGCGTCTTGAGCATTTTGAGTTTCTTCTGCGCATCCTCAGGCAGGTCCTGGATCGACAAATCTTCGAGATATTTTTTATGCGTGAATTCGGCCATCCGAATTCGGTTGTATCGGGATGCTTCCCGTCGGGCGTCACACTCTTTTTCCAAGATCTCAGCCAAAAATTCTTCGTAACAAACATCTCGCTGGTTCGCCTCCTGGACGTGCTCGTCCAGATGCTTACGAATCATGGGGAGCCTCAGTTCCTTGCTGTATTCCATAATCGCATCTTTCCACGCCTTGCGCGGCGAGTGACTCATGCTGCGTCATCCTCCTTCGTTTCTAACGTATGGGTATGAAACAGGTCATCGTACGCACGCAAATGTTCGACCGACCGATCTTCGATCTCTTGACCGGATTCGGAGAGCGTCTCTTGAATCCCATCACCGGATGCCCTTTGTGCTGTAGAGCACGGTCCTTTCTTTCCCGTACAGGCACTTCCGGGCATCCGCCCACATACAATGTAACAATCTGCATCTGTATACGTTGTATGTTCCGCAATTCATGGGAGGTGGTATCGGAGTGCCTGCTTTTTTTGCCGCGTTAGCCTTGTTCATTAAGGAATTGATGCTGCTCGTTTCCTATGTGAAGAACAACGCCTTCCCGCAGCCGCTGACGGAAGAAGAGGAGATCAAGCACCTTCGCCTGATGGCGAAGGGCAATTCGCAGTCGCGGAACAAGCTGATCGAGCACAATCTTCGTTTGGTGGCCCATATTGTAAAGAAATTCGATAATACCGGAGAGGATTTGGAGGATCTGATCTCCATCGGCACCATCGGCCTGATCAAGGCGATCGAAAGCTTTCAGCCCGATAAAGGGACGAAGCTCGCCACCTTTGCAGCGAGGTGCATTGAAAACGAGATCCTCATGCATTTGCGTTCGCTGAAGAAAACCCGCAAGGATGTTTCGCTGCATGATCCCATCGGGACGGATAAAGAAGGCAATGAAATTACCCTGATCGATATTCTCGGGACGGATTCGGATGAAGTCATCGACAAAGTGCAGTTGAAAATAGAAAAAAGCAAAATATACCAAAATTTGGATATCCTTGATGAACGGGAACAGGAGGTCATTCGAGGGAGATTCGGTTTGGAGAAGGGCGGAGACGAACGAACGCAGCGAGAGATCGCCAAAGAGTTGGGGATTTCCCGCTCATATGTATCCCGAATCGAAAAGCGGGCTTTAATGAAGCTGTACCATGAGTTTTATAAAATGAAGGAACGCGATCGCAACCGGCCAAAGTAAAGGGCAATTTTGAGCAATAAATCAGGCGAGCGGGGTTTGTCAAACGTCTGAGAAAATGTCACCTTAACTCGTCCGAGAAAATGTCACTTTTGTAGTGTTCCGAGCCACCGTTAGGTGGCTTGGACTGTCTTTGA
>NZ_JAYJLD010000085.1 GCF_035282765.1 Ferviditalea candida
CCCCATCGGGCGTTTTTTGCTCCATACTGATATTTGTACATGTTACCTAAGCGGATTCACGTCATATTCAATTTCATCCTTTTTAAATTCCGAGCAAACTTTAAAGTTTTTTTCTTTCACGGTTTCAATGAATTTCTGCAAATTTTCCAACTTTTGTTTTTTTCGCGATTCCTTGAACGCGCCCGCGCGCGTGTATGTTTCGATTATTTCTTTGTTCAAGGTGTACATTTCATCCATCAACTGATTCAACTTCTTTTTGTCGTCCTCTGTAAACTGCACATTTTTTGTGCATTCCTCTTCGTCATCATCAAATACTCCGCCGTACGCGCTTGTAACAGGTTGAGCCAAAGATTGGTACGGGATTGAAAACATTGTGAAAGTTAAGCACAAACATGCCCAAATATACTGTGTTTTTTTCATGATTTTCCCCCTTCCCCTTTGGCCGGATAATTAGTCGCGATCAAATTTCTTTTTCTGCTCAACTGTCCATTTTACATCCTTGGTACATCCCTCAATTTCATACCGATCGTCATCCGCCCGTTGTTCTGTCACATGCTGCCCATTGGCAAAAGCCAAGCCTGGCAATAACAGAGCGGCGCCTATAGTGAAGACGAATATGTTGCGCAAAAGGATTTTCTTTATTTTGGTTTTTCCCCCTTCATTTTGAAATACGTTGTTATTCTGCCCAAATGTTTGAAAGAACATCCAATTCACGATAATGGCAAGATATTTGTCCGGTTCCGTTTCATTCCCTTTTGCATTTCTTATATAGAAAATGTAATACGGGATCGGCCAGCGATCCGTAATTTGAGGTTGAAATAGTTTGGTCATCGGTCAGGATTGCTGTATAAGGACATTACCCATGACCTGTTGGAAAATCATTTCGGTCCGATAACCGTCACAAGAGACGATAAAGGGATCGGAGAAAAAAATGAAATACGCTTCCCCATTCACGAATCCATCCAATTCAACAATTTGCCGATGATCATCGAGACCGTCGGCAGCGAGGAACAAGTAGAACAACTGATCCCTAAATGGTCGATCGTCAAACGCGGGATCGCCGGAGCTTAAAAGCAAAGTACGGCAGGGGTTGATGGTTGCAATGCCCGTTGAAGTGGTCGTTTGCCAATGAACGATAATTGGAATTGAATAAAAGGGCGATGGAGTTCGCCATAAGGCATCGCGATGAAATAACTTCCACTATGGAACTAATTTCATCGCGAGCCGTAAATGTCCGTGCGACTAATGACTCCTGTCAGGCTCAACTGATGGGAGTTTTTTATTTTGATAAAAAAATGAAAAGGCGATGGAGTTCGCCATAAATGTCTTAGGCAGACTGATGACTCCTATCCGACTTGGGTAGGAGTTTTTATATTTTGGATAACGAAGGTGATCGTATGAAAATCGTTGCAATCGGGTTGGGCGGTTTTGTCGGGGCTTTTTTACGATATGCGGCGGAACAATGGCTCCCTTGGCCCGAAAGTTTCCCGCTGGGAACCATCGTGATCAACGGATTGGGATGTCTGTTTCTCGGATGGTTTTTCTCGATCAGTTCAACTCCGAAGTACCCCCCTGCTCTCCGGCTGGGAATCGGAATAGGCGCAGCGGGGGCGTTTACCACCTTTTCGACTTTTTCCTTTGAATCGGTACAGTTCTTGAGTCATCACGATTTTGGGTTTGCCGCCCTTTACGTCTGTCTCAATGTGTTGGGCGGCATGGGTTTATCCGCGTCGGGGAGCTTTTGGGCGCGCCGAAAGAGGGTGACGTGACATGATATGGGTTGGAATCGGAGGGATCATCGGTTCTTTGCTGCGTTATTTCAGCGGTAGATGGATTTCTTCCAAAAGCAAAGGCATCTTTCCTTGGGGCACATGGGCGA
>NZ_JAYJLD010000086.1 GCF_035282765.1 Ferviditalea candida
ATCGGCTACATCGGCGACCTCGGCACAGGCAACGGCAGCCCGGGCTCGCTGCAGGGACCGGTGGATGAGAACGGCAATATTGTGCCGGATTATACCCCGAACAACAACAGCGATCCGCAGAACGGGAGCGGAGGAACGCTGACAGGAGGCTCACTTTCTGACGCTACGCTAACCGATTCAACCGGAACACTGACCGATGCCACAACCAGCACATCGACAGCAGGAGAAACGACCGTCACTGTCGAACAAGAACCGACAGAGGACATCACCACGGAACTGGTGAAGCTGAATCCGTATCGCTACGCGGGCTACTATTGGGATCGCAAGACGCAGTATTATTACCTGCAGGCCCGTTATTACGATCCGAGGAACGGGAGATTCCTGTCGGCGGATACTTTCCGTGGGGAGATTGGAAATCCATTAAGCTTGCACTTGTATGCATATTCTCTGAACAATCCCGTGAACTATTTAGATCCAAGTGGTCATGACCCTGTAGAAGTAAATATCTTACTTGACATTATTGAAAAAGCAAACAACGATTTTTCAAAATGGAAAATAGAAAGCATACAACAATATTTAAAGAAAATTGGATTTTATCAAGGGGAAGTAACCGGAAGATACAACTCTGATTTGTACAATGCTGTATTGCTCTATCAAATGGTATTAAATGATTTGCAAGGGGGGGCTGTTGTACTAAAAGGTCTTAATTTTGAGGTACACCGATTACCGGAAACTGGATTAGTAGACGATTTGACCTTCTATGCAGCACGACTTGATGCTAATATAGGACATTCAAAAAATGGTCGTTTTCAGAAAGTGATGCTTGAAGGGGATCTAATAATCGTAACATTTCCAGTAGAGGGGGTAGTTATTGAGAAAGGGATATCTTTGCTTGTAATGACAGCTCGTTACCTAAAAGTGGGTACGAAATTAAAGAGAATATCCAAGTTTTTTAAAAGTTCTAATAAGGGTAAGGGTAACACTGTAGATGACATTCTTAGTGATGCGACTCTAGGTAGAGCTACAAAGGGAAAAACTACACAATATGAAAAAATAGGTGGAAATTTCGAGCAAGCCAATAAAGAGTTTGATTCATTAAATCCATCAAACGTTAAAGATATTGAAACAAAATATGGTCCAGGAAAAACTGGAACGTTGCCTGATGGTAGAACAATAACGGTTCGACCTGGAAGTTCAGACGGTCGCCCGACACTTGAGATTAGAAATACTAACGGAAGGGGTATAGAGATTAGATATGGAAAACAGAGCCAGTGATATGCAAGAAGAATGGACTCGGTTAGAGCACGGTGTAATTCCAGAAGGGCAATTTATCGTTACAAGTCTTATCCAAAATTCGGATGGAACAAAAGTAGTTTTAGATGATGAAAAAAACGTTGTCGAGATAGTTTTTGATGGAATACCATCGTTAGTAAGAATCACTACAGAGGGTATTAGAATGAGAACTTGGAGTGAAGTCCAATTAAAGTATCAGAATAAATTTTTCTTTCAAAATTGGTTTTTCTATCAGGTTCAAAATTCTAAATTATCGAAATGGGCTAAAGAAGAAAGCTGTAATTTTTATGAAGAGGAGCAACTAAAACATTATTGTATCGTTACTAGCGAAGAAGTAATAGATATTTTAGCAGCATTTAAACCAATAGTTAAAGTATCAAAAATATAAGAAGCAGTTATGATTGCAAAGCGTGATTGGTTAGTCAGATTGTTCGCCGCTTCATTATATGGCGGGAAATAGCCATGGATTCGCCATTCGGTTTGGCGGAGCCAAACCGAAAATGTACCCGACAATAGCCTAATCCCT
>NZ_JAYJLD010000087.1 GCF_035282765.1 Ferviditalea candida
AAGGAGCCATTCCTGTAATGAAGTAATTTGCCCTTTGAAAACAAAAAGCGCCTCTTGTTATACTGGGAACCGTTCAGCCAAGAACATATCCCATTACGAAAGAGGCGCTCACTATGAAGTATAAGTTGAAGCAGAAGCAGAATCAACGGATTACACGAATTACCGAATCGACATTGGTTGTCGGAGCGGATATCGCTAAGAGAGTGCATGTGGCTCGCGCGGTTGATTTTCGCGGAATCGAGCTTGGTAAAGATTGCGTGTTTCACAATAGCCAGGAAGGGCTGACGAAGCTGGCAACGTGGATGAAGGAGCTCAGGCAAGCACATGGCAAGACCGACATCGTGTTTGGCATCGAGCCTACTGGACACTACTGGTTCCCGTTAGCGGCATTTCTGCAAGAGCAAGGCATTCAGGTCGTCGTCGTGAATCCGCATCACGTGAACAAGACGAAAGAACTTGAGGATAACTCGCCGACGAAAAGTGATTACAAGGATGCAAAAGTCATCGCGGATCTCATTCGGAACGGGAAGTACTCCGAGCCGAAACTTCCAACAAAGGAATACGCAGAATTGCGAATTCTGATGAACCTCCGGGAGAAGGTGCAAGACAGTTTGACCCAGGTTAGGAGCCGCATCGGCAATTGGTTTGACCGATTCTTTCCCGAGTACGCTAGCGTGTTTAAGGACTGGGACGGCAAGGCATCGCTCATGACCATGCGAGCGTTTCCGCTGCCCGCCGACATTGTCGCCAAGGGAGCCAGAGACGTCCTGGCTCATTGGAAGACGGAGGTCAAGCGTGGTGTGGGAATCAAGCGGGCAGAGGCGCTCTACGCCGCCGCAACCGCTTCGATTGGCCTGACAGAGGGAATCGTGGCAGCCCGAATGGAACTAAGTACACTGCTGGGACAGTTCGATCTGTTCAATGAGCAGCTTGAAGCAATCATGGCAAAGGTGATGGAGATTCTGGAGAGCATTCCGGGAACGACGGAAATGCTGACCGTACCTGGAGTAGGGGCGCTCACCGTAGCCGGATTTCTAGCGGAAGTTGGGGATCTGAACAGCTACGATCATGGTCAACAAATCATTCGTCTGGCCGGGCTGAATCTCATGGAAAACAGCTCCGGAATACGCAAAGGCCAGACGGGTATCACCAAGCGAGGGAGATCACGCCTAAGGGCGCTGCTGTTCCGCGCGATCATGCCAATGGTTGCGAAGAATGAAGAATTTCAGGCGCTACATCGCTATTTCACAACGCGAAGTCAAAATCCGCTAAAGAAGAAACAGTCGCTCATTGCATTGTGTGGAAAACTCATTCGGGTTCTTCATACGCTGGGGACAAAGCAAAGAGAGTATGACGCCGACTTGGTCATCGGCCCCGTTCGGCAAGCTCAGTTGCAACAATTGGCTGCTTAATATCAAGGAAGCAATTCCCTGCAATCTCGCTTATTCACATGTGAACAACCAGACAACGGAAGCACCGGAGAAGCCGACGAACTACACACCGTAAGGGCAACGACCCTGTAAAGGAGCGAGAATCGGCATCCACCCCTTGAGAGGTAGAACGAAGGAATGTAAGGGCATAGACCCAGCGTGACATGGGAGGGTAAACCTCAAGGGCGAATGTGGATATCCACTGTGCGATCATAATCAACTATCCACAGTTTTGGAATCCAAACGATCCTAAGCTCTGTTCCTGCCTACGCTCATACAGAAAATCGTGGTGCAGACTACATTCTCCACCAGTACCTCTCAAATTGTCAAAGTTGAAATCATGAGAATAAGCGAGAAAACAGGCGAAAACATTACTTTATAGTGGGAG
>NZ_JAYJLD010000088.1 GCF_035282765.1 Ferviditalea candida
TCGTGGTTTCCGGACAAAACCGATTGAAGGATCGGGAGAAGGTTCAAATCAGCAATTAATAATTGAATGGAGGAACACAACGTGCACACCATCTGGAAGAAATCCGCAGTTATCGTTTCCATCCTGGCCCTGCTTCTGGCAGCTTCTCCGGCAATGATTTGGGCCGATACCCAACAGCCCGCGGCGGCTAAGCCGAACGCCCAGACATTGTCGAAAGGCATTGCGGCCGAGGTCAAGAGCGTCCTGTACGAAAGAATCTTTGACGGAACCCGCATCGGCGCGGTCGTTCGTCTGTACAATAACAGCACGTCCGTAGTCCGGGTCCCCGACTACGATATCCGCATCACGACCGCGGACGGAGTGACTTACACGCTGCAGCCCAGCACCTCCAACGCCCGTTCGATCCAAGCCAAATCCAAGGTCGAGCTGAGCTACATGCTGACGGTCAACCGGACCGATGCGTTTGCCTTATCCAAGCTGGCATGGGTCGATGTCAACGAGGAGGTTTATCCGAAAAAGGAAACGACGGTCTTGTCCGTCAACATCTCCAAGCAGGTATGGAACGGACCGGGCAGCCAAATCACCAATTCAGCCGCAGTCAAAAATTGGAGCGACAGCTTCACCATTCCGGTGTTCAACAGCCCGCTGACCTATACGCCGGTTGACTTTCATCAGGAAAATGCCGCTCAGGACATCGTGTGCGTGGTGACGATGAAAGTCGAAAATCCAGGCAAATTCAAGGAATTCGTGCCGGATTTCAGCCTTGATGCTGTATCCGAGCTGAAGGATTACGCGGGCAGCCGCATTGAAAAGGGCAGCATCGCGCTTGAGCCCGGGGAAACCAAAGAGATCCATTTTGCCATCCCGGCCGATCGCGACGAGGTCATTCAGGCTTTGCAGGTGGTGACCCCGGAGATGTATACCTACACCGGGCCGGACGGCCTGCCCGCGGCGATCCGTTATACGGTCGGCAGAATCCGCATCGGCCTGCCGGAGCAAACGGTGTCCTTGGACCAGATGAAGGCCTATGCATATGATACGCCGATCGCGTTCGATCCGTTGAACAAGGTCGTCAACAAGCAAGTCGGAGTTTCGCTGGTCGAGCTGCACATGCATGAAAATCCGGACGAAGGCTATCAGACCGCAGTGGCCAAATTCAAGCTGCGCAATACCGGCTCGCTGCCGATCCCGGTGCCGGAGTTCCAGGCGCAGCTGATCAGCAAGCAAGGCTACACCTATTCAGGCGTCCGGCAAACCTTAAGCGAGCGGAATTTGATGCCGAACCTGAGCTATGTGGTCAGCTATTCCTTTGCCGTGCCGAAGTCGGAAACGAACGACACCTTCGAGATGAAAATCCTCGACGACCAAACCGCCGCTCCCTACAGCGCCGCGATCGCCGCCTACAAGGTCGGCCTGCAGAGCGAAGCGGACGGTTCCGTAATGGAATTTTACCCGTTCAGCGTGAAGCTGAGCGATTGGAACCTGTCGTCGGTATTCAATTCGAACGGAGGCGGCATGTATTCCTACAAATTGAAGCTCATTCTGGACATTACGCGCAAGGATGACGTTGTGGTCAACAACAGCTTTTCCAAAATGAAAATCGAACTGGTCGACAACCTGGGCCGGACACTCGGCTCGAAGGACCTGTCGTTTACGGGAACCGACCGGCTGATCAGCGGCGACCAGACGATCAATTTTGGCAACCTGCAGACCGATCAACTGGAATTCCCGGTGACGATCCGCATCTATGAAGCGATCGACACCCCGAG
>NZ_JAYJLD010000089.1 GCF_035282765.1 Ferviditalea candida
TGGACTTCATTATCCACATCCTGCTGGCATTCTGGATCACCCGCTCTTCCTTATGTACGCGCCAATTGCGGCGGTTCTACGAAAAACGTGCTTACGGCATGCAGACCGAATTAACGCTGTTCCTTCGGGAAGACGATTTATCTCCGGCCCAATTTATGCAGGCCATACAGCAACAAAGTGTGTCCCCGCTGGTCGTGAAAGTCTAGCTGATGGACAAAGCCCTTTATATGGAGAGACGGGCATGATAGGCTGGCTAGCCTCGCGATGCTGATTTGCCTGCATCGCCCTATCGCGAGAAATCCATGCCCGTAGAGGCTCCATGTCAAGGGCTGCTCCGAAGTAACTTTTGAAAAACTACGAATTCGTGAGAATAAGAGAGTTAGGCTCTAAAGTTCAGGGGTTTATCCGCTAATCATTATTATGTACCACATAAATTTGCTAATAGAATCCTTTAATATCAAGCTCTATTAGCTCACTTTTTCTAAATAGTTTACATAATATATATTATAGGACATAATACAAATGACGTGAAATTGTTAATTATCCTAGGGAGTTCCCTGCCTCACTTTTTATTCTAATAGTTTCGTTTACTTTATTCTTTTATTGAGACTATTCAGTATTTTAATACCCAATTCAAGTGCCCAACTGACATTCGAATACTCAAACCTATCCACTTCGCAATGTACTGCAGCATTCAACATTCTTACCATATCAGCTAGTACTGAACGTTCTTCAAAAGTGATCAAATCATGTGATGATAAAATCTTCAAAAGATTACCTAATCCTTTGTATTTCGTATCAAGATCATTCTCATATGCTAACTTGCGTAATTTATCTTCTAATTCGATTCTTAAACCTGCTAGTGCAAGCTTAGGATCTTCTTTAGCAACCAACTGAAATGTATATTCAATTTGGTTTGTAGGTTGTATATCTTTGTCAAACATGCCTGCTTTGTCTGCTTTTTCTTCAATTTCTTTGAAATCCTGTAATTCAAACTTCATCCCGCCGGGAAGTTCTACCGATTTGAATAACGGTGCCAACCAAGGTAAAACCGCAACAACTAATAGTCCTAATGTTATACTATCCACCTTTAAATCTGGAAAAAAGATATGTATCAACACCAGAACTACGGCCAATAAAGTAGTTAATGTCTTAATTAATGTTATGTTTCGCAACATAATCAACTCCTTAATGTTTTGCGGGGAATTTCTTATAAACGTTTCCGTATTCACGACGTCTCACGGATTTTAAGTGAGCGTCACAGCGAACGGGTCCGACGGACTTAGCCAGTGCGGATGTGTCTCGGCAATAGCTTCCTCGCTCTTGGCTTTCGGAACCAAGAGGCGTCAGCCTCGATGCGTGAATGTGGTTTAGTTTCAAAATGAATTCTTATCCTGTAGTTTTTCAATATGTCTTTCCCCATAATTAATTCAAATGTTCTTATAAAAAACCACATAAATCCCGCATAAAAACCAACTAATGGATATCGAAATGACGCTGGTTTATTTCTTTCAAAATAAAAATGCCCTATCCAAGAAATCCCTCATTATGATCATTATGATTTGATTAGGTTAACAATGTATTTATAATCCTGAATTTCGAAAGCCCATAATATCAGGGCATACTTGCTAAGTGGAAGGCGTTAGGCTTGTAAACATGTGGATAATTCCCGTGCGAATGGGCCGAA
>NZ_JAYJLD010000091.1 GCF_035282765.1 Ferviditalea candida
TGGCTAACGGCTTTACTCATGATCAATTTAATCGGAATCGGATCGAATTTAGATAACTCCAGCATCGGGATCGCTTATGGAGCGGAGAACGTCCGTTTTCCTCATAAAGTCAATCTCGTCGTCAACGCGGTCGGTTTTGTCACCGCGCTGATCGGAACGTATGCGGGAGTGTCCGTTTCCCATGTTATTTCTCGGCAAATCGCGGCGCTGTGTTCCTGCATTGTGCTGTGCGCGCTCGGTTGTTTCATCGTATATGCGAATTATCTGCATCCCGTCATTACCCGAAAGAAAAAAAGCATCCATCTGCAAACGCCGGGAATTCGCGACGGCATTCTTTGGGGACTGGGACTTTCCTTTACGAATATCGTCAGCGGATTTGGCGCCGCCGTTGCAGATATCGCAAATCTTTGGGGGATTATTCTCAGCATAACCGTTTGGGGATATCTCCTGATTTGGTTCGGCAATGTGGTGGGTACCGGGATGATCGCGAGATGGCTCGGCAAATATTCATCAGCTTTGTCAGGGCTATTGTTGATAGCGATTGGAGTGAAACAAATTTTATAAAATCAGGGAAGCGTGTCTAAATGTCACTATATTCCCGTACCTATATATAGTAGACCTATTTCCACAGGGGGCCCTCCTTTTGCGAGAGTTTGTCCAAATATTCTTTATCAATTTCATCAATGACATTGATAACGTCCTGATTCTTATGGCGATCATAAGAAAATATTCTTTTCATCAAAAATCCGTCATTTTGTTTACGGTGTTCCTCCTGACATTCAGCCGTACGGTGTATGTCGGCGCTGTCGACTCACTAACGGCGATACCTGGGCTCCGTCTGATATCCGGTTTGATCATGATCGGTCTGGCGCTCCGTTTGGTCTTGTTTACCGACTTTGGCCTTAAGCGTTCGAGGCCCCTGTCCTGGATCAGATCCTGGATCAAAATGTCATTCGTTTTGCTATTCACCGACTTTACCATTTGCCTGGATAACGTGATTGTGACAGCAGAACTATCTTCCCATCCAATCACAGCGGCGTTCGGCATATTTATAAGCTTGATGACCGCCTTTGTCCTTCTTCGCCTATTACCGGAATCGGTGGCCGAATCCGGCTGGATTCAGATTATTGCCGCCGGTTTGATATCGCACATTGCTTTTTTGGGCATCGTGAAGGATCCGTTGCTCGCCGATAAATTGATCCGGTTGGATCAAATGCTCAAAGGAACGGACATATCCAAGGCGATCCAAATTATCGCTGTTAATATTGCAATCATCATGATCATCATCGGCATTTTAAAAAAAAATCAGACAAAGGGACTCTCTCGGTTAGCTGTGATTACCGATTCATTTTATGCCATAACGTTGAGATCTCGCTCAAATGAACTTTTGAGGCTGAAGTTTTTGAAGCGGACAAATCCATTTCAATTTCTGTAAAAAGCTGCTCTAATTGATCCCGGTCCTTTTTGGCGTAATTTGTATGGATCAAATTAAAATTGTCTTCGGCTTGCTTAATGGTTTCATATGCGGCGTCGATG
>NZ_JAYJLD010000092.1 GCF_035282765.1 Ferviditalea candida
TCGCTATGCGGGCTATTATTGGGACCGCAAGACGCAATATTATTATCTGCAGGCCAGATACTACGATCCGAGGAACGGAAGGTTCCTGTCGGCGGATACTTTCCGTGGGGAGATTGGAAATCCATTAAGCTTGCACTTGTATGCATATTCTCTGAACAATCCAGTGAACTATGTGGATCCGAGTGGTTTTAAGACAATCTCTGTATATTTCCTTGCTGGGGTAGGAACATGGCAAAGCGGTGATATGTTTAAGGCAGCCAAAGAAGATATAATAAAAAGATATCAAGATATGGGGTATGATAAAATACACGTAGCCGATGTATATCCATATGGAACCATGGAGGAATGTGGTTGTGATCAAGACGCTACGAAACAAATGGCATATACTATTCTACAAGCATTGGTAGTTAATAACGACATGGATACTCCTTATAAGTATACCGTCGGTGGTAATAATGCATTCGAAAGTATAAAAGAAGACTACGATTATTTCGGCGGTGGAGATATTGTTTTAATTGGACATAGCGGAGGTGGGATTGCAGCCTATGATGCAGCACAATTGCTCAACGATGCAGGATATAATGTAAGTTTTATTGTTCAAGTGGGCTCTCCAAAAGAACCCATTAAGAAAAAGTGGAGGGATAAAGTAGGCTATATAGAAAAGAAGGGGTTCTTTGGGGATGGTATTACTGCTTGGGGTATGACTTATTTCCAAAGACCCGGGTATATTGCATCTGTTGATATAGTAGGGGGTCATCCTTACTATTTCGACCCAAACATGAAAGATGATAACGGAGTATCTAATTTGAGTAAAACAATGGATCAAATTTGGGATTGGATAAAACCATAGTAGAACAGGAGGTGACTTTGAACACTTGAGCAAATATTTGCGATTACTTATATTACTGTTTCTATTAGTATTTGTGGTATTCTTATTGTGGAAAACTGTAAGTCATTTTACTAATAAATTAAGCCCAATCGGGGCAACAGTAGATGAAAAACAGTTGCATCACGATCTAAGTCTATTGAATAAAAGTGAGATAAATGAGAAAAGAATACGATTTCTTGTAAACGGTCGTGATCCCGACTCTACAGTAAAGGATATAGGTGGAAAAATAAACCAGGATGATCGTATTATAGAATTAATAATCACTAACAAAAACGCAGATGATTATTCTAAACCACTAGAAGTTAGAACAGCTATACGGTCATGGTTATATTTGCAAGATCGCCATCTGCCATACTCTGTTGTCGGTATGAAAATAATTTATTTGAGAGAGCCAATCATGGGTATATTTGGTGGAACTAGTTCAGTAGTAGTCTTAGTAACAAAAAGCGATTTTGAGGGGCTATTCAAAAAATTGGAAGGTAAGGAAATAGACGAAGAACAAAAGGTCGATGAATTAACACAATTATGGATTTCTGAACATAACTACAAACGTAAAGATGGAAACTGGTAGCATTAATTCAACCACAAACGAGACTAATCTCTCGCTTGTGGTTCTTTTTTGCTTGTCTTCGGAAAAAAAGCCTTGA
>NZ_JAYJLD010000093.1 GCF_035282765.1 Ferviditalea candida
CTTCTTCAACTCTGCTCTAGTCAATGTCAATGTCTCCTGTCCCATAGTGACATTATCTCAGAACAGTTACAGGGTGACATTATCACAGCACAACGACAAATGGGATGACCTATGTTGACATTCCAAAAAAATTGGAATAAAATAGTATAAGCGATTTTATGTTGATTGAATATTCAATCTAAAAAGGGGTATCCAAATGAAAAAATACAATGCGGACGTTGTTATTGTCGGAGCGGGACCTGCTGGAGCGTTTCTGAGCTATTTGTTGGCAAGGGAAGGAGTCCGAACGGTGCTGGTTGAACGTCATGCCGAACTGGACAGGGAATTTCGCGGCGAGCATTTGCATGATGATGTAGCGAAAATGCTGAAAAAATACGGACTTTTTGCCAAGATCGAAGCCGAAGGGATACTGCCGATGAAAAAAATCGAATTTTTCAACGGACGTCGCAGGGTCATGTCCATTACCCCCGATTTGTTCGGTATCGAGCACGTCGGCATTCATTTCCCGCACAGGCACATGCTGAGCGTCCTGGTGGAAGAAGCGGATTCAACCGGTTCCTTCGAGCTGCTGATGAAGACGACGGTTACCGGTTTGCTGTCGGAAAACGGGCAGATTACGGGGGTGAAGGCAAGACGGGCAGGCGAGGAATTGGAGATCGGCGCCCGTATTGTCGTCGGGGCGGACGGAAGATTTTCCGCCGTCCGCTCGTATGCGCATATTCCGGTTGAAATCCGCAAGCATGGCTATGATGTGTTGTGGGCCAAAATTCCCACACCGGCGAATTGGGAGCCGACGATGCGTATGGTGCTCGTGAACAACACGCAAATCAGTCTGTTTGCGAGTACCGGCGGTTACGTGCAAATCGGCTGGCAGATAGCGGAAGGCTCTTTTCCGGAGCTGAGCAAGACGAGCTTTGCGCCTTTTATCGAAATGCTGATCAAATCGGCGCCGGAGCTTGAACCTTATGTTTCGGAGCATATTCGCAACTGGAGTGATTTCGTTTGTCTGCCCGTGCAAAGCTGTGTATGCGAGACTTGGGTGAAAAACGGGCTCGTGCTGATTGGAGACGCGGCTCATACCATGAGTCCGGCGGGCGGCATCGGCGTGAACGCGGCGATGAAGGACGCGGATGTGTTGGTAGGGGTCTTGACGGGGGCAATTCGCAGAGGAGACTGCTCGGAAGCCAATTTAAAAGCATTTGAGGATGCCCGCCGGGAAGAGATTGGCAGAATGCAGGAAGGGCAAATCCGTCAGGAAAAATCGCTGCAAAAATTAAACAGCAGCAAAGTGCTCATGCATCTTTTCTACTGGAATATGCGCGTTCTGGACAAAATGCCGTGGAAAGGCAAGCTGTTTGCCAAAATGTATACGGCGCAAAAACATTAAAGGAGCTATTCCTGTAATGAATTAAAATGCGGTTTGCAAAACAAAAAGCGCCTCCTGTATGCTGGGTCATGGAATGCTGTACATTCACTGCCCTAATT
>NZ_JAYJLD010000094.1 GCF_035282765.1 Ferviditalea candida
AGCATATCGGGGATGTTGATCACATGCTTTTCCGTATAAGCCAGCAAGCCCTCTTCCCCGTATTCCCTGCCGATGCCGGATTGCTTGAATCCGCCGAACGGGAAGCGGACATCAAGCCCTTGGACGGCAGCGGTATTGATCATGGTCGTCCCCGCTTGTATGCGGCGCGCTACCTGAACCGCATGCTCCTGATCTCCCCATACGGAACTGGTTAATCCGTAAATGCTGTCGTTCACCAGCGCAATCGCTTCCTCCACATCATCGTAAGGCACGATCGGCACCGTCGGTCCGAACTGTTCTTCCACCACGATCGGGGCATTAGGGTCGGCGCCCAATACCAAGGTGGGTTGCAGGAAATAGCCCTTGGACATTTGGTCGGGGTCAAGCACCTTCCCGAGCTTGATGACCTTGGCGCCTTTTCTCTCGGCATCTTCAACCAAGCTTTTAACATAGTTGAACTGAGCGGTATTGTTGACCGGCCCCACCGTGACATCCGGATGGAAGGCATCGCCGACGCGAATCCACTTGTTGGCCGCCTCGATGTACTTTTCTACGAACTTGTCGAAGATCGAACGATGGACATACATCCGTTTGGCGATCATGCAAATTTGACCTGTCGTAAGGAAGTTGGAAACGACGAAGCGGCGCATCGCACGCTCATCGTTGACGTCAAACTCGGGAAGCACGATGGCGGCATCGTTCCCGCCTAATTCCAATGTAATATTTTTGAGCGTATCCGAAGCCGCTCTCATGATCTGCTTACCGGTATTCGTACCGCCTGTGAATGCAATCTTGGCAATCTTCGGATTGGTGGTCAGCTCGATCCCTACATCGGTTTCTCCGTGCACCATATTGATTACACCTTTGGGAAACTCCTCGGCCATCATTTCAATGGCTTGGCTGACCGCCAACGGCGCAAACGGGCTTGGCTTCAAAACGATCGTATTGCCTGCCAACAGCGCCGGCGCGATTTTGATGGTGGAAAGCGCAATCGGATAATTCCACGGGAAAATCGCGGCTACAACCCCTAACGGATCATTCGTGATAATGGACTTTCCATGATCATGTTCCACGACTTTCTCTTTAAGCACTTCCTTCGCCATCGCGCAGGCATATTCCATCCACATGATCGCAACAAACATTTCGCCCCCGGCGTCATAAAGCGGTTTGCCGTGTTCGCGGCAAAGCAGCTGAGTGATCTCGGGAGTCGCTTCCTTCAATCTTGCAATGGCGCGCTCCATCCTTTGAATGCGCTCGTCAATCGAGGTTGCGGCCCAAGCGGGGAACGCCCGTTCCGCAGCTTCAATCGCGCGAATCGCATCCTCGCGCGTATTTACCGGACCGTAGCCTACAATCTCGCTGATGTTTGCCGGATTTTCCCGAGCGTATTGCTTTTCGGTCCTCACCCTCTCGCCATCGATGATGGCATGGACAACAACCGCTGTAGACACTTGTTCGTTGGACAT
>NZ_JAYJLD010000095.1 GCF_035282765.1 Ferviditalea candida
GACCGTCGCTGTCGAACAAGAACCGACAGAGGACATCACCACGGAACTGGTGAAGCTGAATCCGTATCGCTATGCGGGCTATTATTGGGACCGCAAGACTCAGTATTATTACCTGCAAGCCCGTTATTACGATCCGAGAAACGGGAGATTCCTGTCGGCGGATACGTATCGGGGTGAAATCCAAAACCCACTTAGTTTACATTTGTATGCCTATGCTTTCAACAATCCCGTGAACTATGTGGATCCGACAGGGCATATGTCGTTTAAGGCGTGGTGGTATGAATTAGCTGGGGAATCGGTAGGATTTTCCAGTGAATTCGTGAAACAAAGTATAGATTCAGTAAAAAGCGTAGGGGCTTTGTTTAAGAGGGAAACTTACGAAGCAATAGGAAGATTAATAACAGCTATCAAGAATCATGAAATCACTTTAGAAGATCTAAAATATTTGGTTCCTGATGAAGTGAGAAATGCGGTTATTTATCAATTAAACCATGAAGAAGAAATTCTTTATGGTGATCCTTCTGCAGAAGAAGCTTACCAATATGGAGTACAAGAAGGTATAGTATCGGGTTATGTAGCTGCTCTCGTTGTTGTGCCAGGTGCTTTAGCGAAATTCATCAAGCAAAGTTCACGCATTGCTAAAATAATGTTTGATAAATCTAAAGGAAAAATAAAGGAAGCATACGAGAGTGCAAAGGCTACTACTGAGGGGACGGGTAAAGTCGTCGGTTCTCTTGATGGCTTGACCAGTGCTGAAAAAACTGTAATTAATGATTTAGTGAGTCAAGGGAAGACAGTCGAGGTCATTCCAAAGACTACTGCTTCAAAAACGCCTGACTTCCTCGTTGATGGTGTTAAAACGGAATTAAAAACTCTTGAGAATCCTAACATTAATACAGGGATAACTCGTATTCAAAAAGGATTCAAACAAGGGGCTGAAACGGTCATTATTGATGGTAGGTCAGCAGGTCTTAGTACTGAACAAGCCCAACAAATAATCAACCGTGCTAAAGGAACATATTCCGATAAAACATTACCGGGTAAGGTTGAAATTTGGACAAACGATGGTACAATTACATTCCCTTAGGAAGGGTGAAAACAGTGGCAGGTTTTTTATGCAAGTGTGGCAAACATTTATCTACAACCGAATCTCCGAATGACATCGAGTTAAGGGTCTATACTGATAGGGAATGGGATTCAATCACTCAAAACGATTCTATTGACCCACTAGCAATTCCGTTCCCTAAATATGACGTATGGAAATGCCCACAATGTGAACGGATTTACTTCTTTGATTGGGAAAGTGGAAAACCTGTGAAAACCTATGCATTAGAAAACAATTGATCCTGAATTTCGAAAGCCCATAATATCAGGGCATACTTGCTAAGTGGAAGGCGTTAGGCTTGTAAACATGTGGATAATTCCCGTGCGAATGGGCCGAA
>NZ_JAYJLD010000096.1 GCF_035282765.1 Ferviditalea candida
GGAGCTATTCCTGTAATGAATTAAAATGCGGTTTGCAAAACAAAAAGCGCCTCCTGTATGCTGGGTCATGGAATGCTGTACATTCACTGCCCTAATTAAAAGGAGGACGCTCACTATGAAGTTTAACCAAACGAACAAGCAAAATCAACGAATTTCGAGAATTTCTGAAACGACGCTGGTCATCGGAACCGACATCGCGAAACACAACCACGTCGCTCGTGCCTTTAATTACCGAGGCATCGAACTAGGCAAGCGGTGCTTGTTCCAGAACGACGACAATGGCCTGTTGAACCTGCTAGCGTGGGCTGAATCCATCAAGCAAGAGCATGGGCTGACGGACGTGCTGCTTGGCGTAGAGCCAACCGGCCACTACTGGTTCCCGCTGTTTCATTTCCTGAAGCAGCGCGGTATCGAAGTCGTGCTGGTGAACCCGCATCATGTCAAGAAAAGCAAGGAACTCGACGACAACTCGCCGACCAAGAACGACATCAAAGATGCGAAAGTCGTCGCCAAACTCGTCATCGACGGACGCTATACACACCCACAGCTGCCGGAAGGCGTTTATGCCGACCTGCGTGTGCTTATGAACCAGCGAGACCGTCTATGCGGGGATTTGAACCGCGTGAAAGGAAGAATTCACAATTGGCTGGATCGCTTCTTTCCCGAATATAGGCAAGTGTTTAAAGATTGGGAAGGCAAGGCCTCGCTCATTACGTTGCAGAACTTTCCACTGCCGCAAGACGTGATCGCCGCTGGCGAAACAACTGTGGTGGCTATCTGGAAGAAGAACGACGTGAAACGAGCCGTAGGCCCCAAGAGAGCGGAGCTACTCTACCGGAAAGCCCGAAAGTCCATCGGCCTCACAGAAGGCGCTACGGCGGCCAAGCATGAGCTAGCCATGTATTTGGAGCAGTACGCCATGCTCTGCAGGCAGATCGAGCAACTGATGGAGCTTGTGGCGGGTCTGGTGGAACAGATTCCGGGCGCCACCCACATGATGAGCATTCCGTGCATCGGTCTTATCACCGTGGCAGGATTCCTGGCGGAAGTCGGAGACTTGAGCGGCTATGACCACAGCCAACAAATCGTGCGTTACGCCGGTCTCAGCCTGCGGGAAAACAGCTCCGGGCTTCACAAAGGGGAAACGACCATTAGCAAGCGAGGGCGCTGTCGCCTCCGAGCCTTGCTGTTCCGGGCGGCACTGACGATGGTCGCCAAGAACCCAGAGTTCCGCGCACTGCACATGTACTTCACGACGCGCCGGGATAACCCGCTGAAGAAGAAGCAGTCCATGATCGCAATCTGCAACAAGCTCATCCGCGTTTTGTTTGAACTAGGCCGTAAACAGAAGAACTATGACCGCAGCAAGGTGCTCGGCCTCCATCGGGAGGCTCAATTGCAAGCGGCAGCTTAATT
>NZ_JAYJLD010000097.1 GCF_035282765.1 Ferviditalea candida
TGCCGGATTTTCCCGAGCGTATTGCTTTTCGGTCCTCACCCTCTCGCCATCGATGATGGCATGGACAACAACCGCTGTAGACACTTGTTCGTTGGACATGTCTTTACCCACTTTCATAGTTTTTTATTTAAAAAAATATGTAAGTAAAGAGAAAACTAACGATTCATCCCTGCCTGATGCTTAGTTGAATATGGAGGGCAGCCACAGAGCGATGGCAGCCAAAAATCATAAATAATAGAGATGCAAATTGTAAGCGATTACATCGTTTTGTAAAAAAATTGATAGTATTATTTTTGTTTTTGAATTTAATATTGCTGACAATTTTGAATTCAATGTAAGTATATTCCAGCATTGATTTTGAGTCAATCTATTTTTTAATATTCGAAATACTATGCAGCATCGCAAAACATATGGGCTAACTTTTCTAATCGAGTCATCCCTGAATAAATTTTCTGGATTTGGAATTCAGAACAACCGCTTTCCACTCCACATTGATCAAACACCGAATCCCCAGCAACTCCGTTAGCTCATCGACAATTTGATTTCTCCAGTCCAGAATGAGTTTTATCGATTCTCCATAATAAACGGACAATACAACAGTGATTTGACCATGATCGACTTTGATGTCGTCGATGATCAGCTTCCGGTAATTTCGAGATGCAATAATAATCATCTTCCGAATGGCTTCAGAGTAGAACACAATCCTTCCGTCTCCCCAAAAATTGGGTTTCACGCCGCTTATTACGTTATAAAAAGGTTTAATTAGCGTAACTTCTTCCTTTCGTTTCCCGAAACGTACAATCAATTTCCGAAACCAGCCCGAGTACGTTTTTTCCACTTCTATAGGTTGCATGGGAATGATGTGGTACCCTTGGCTTCGTCTTTCCCTTGCGATTCTGAGTTCCTCAGCCGTTTGAAACTGTTCGATGGGTAGCCAATTCACATCCCCCGGCAACGCCAATCGTTCAATGATTCTTAATACCATCTTTTGGGATGTTCCGATGATCAGCAATCTTTTCACCTGATACGTTTGAATCGCATTGACTACCTCTCTGCGATGTTCTTCGGATTGAAATATTGCCCTCTTTGTTGCGGCGTGCATATACCGTTCATTCTTAGCGGAGCTTCCCGCAACGCGGATTCTATTGATTATCAGGATTCCGTCATCGATAACAGCATCAATTTCGTATTTGGACATCACTTCCATTGATTTATGACTTTTTCCGGTACCGCTTTTACCGTATAACCCAAAAATCTGCATGAGATCCTCCCTCAATAAATTAATGTTTTCTTCGTTTTTCTCGCTTTTACGCATGTTTTCATCTTTGACGCACGAAGCGCTTGAGGATAATATTTGACGAAG
>NZ_JAYJLD010000098.1 GCF_035282765.1 Ferviditalea candida
TGTCAAACGTCTGAGAAAATGTCACCTTAACTCGTCCGAGAAAATGTCACTTTTGTAGTGTTCCGAGCCACCGTTAGGTGGCTTGGACTGTCTTTGAATTTGTGCTATTCTGTAACTGTTTAGAATTCCAAGCCTTCCTCCAAGGATGGCTGGCGGCGGGTTTGCGTGGCTGCGCAGGCTCCGCCTTTTTTGTTTCGGCAACACGCTTCGGCTTTGTTATCTCCATCAGCGCAATAGCCTGACCCTTGTGCCAAACGAACACTTCTCCAGAGAGCGTTTCACGCACTTCAACGGTCGTTTTGGCATCGAACCGGAACGCGCAAGGCTTGGTAAAGGTATAGATCTTCCCGTTGTACGAAAGTGTATTTCCGGCTCCGAGCTGCCGGTATTGTCGAATGGTGAACACGTGATCCAGATCGAGAGAAGGGTCGAGCTCTATGTAGGCTGATTCGGTCATTTTGGGCTTGACCGCAAATTTGCGATTGTGCTTTTGCAGCAGGCTTGGCAGCGCCGCATTGGCCTCTTCCAGTGACTTCACGCCGAGTAGCCGTAGTTCAATGACCAGGCGGTCTTGGAACGTCACCCAGAGCCGCTCTACGCGCCCCTTGGCTTGCGGTGTGATGGCCTTGATATGCTCGATATGAAGCTCCGCCATCGCTTTACCGAAGTGGGAGAGCGGCTTCGTTTCGCCGGCCAGTTCTTGCTCCACCGTAAGCTTTTCGTTGGGCGATCTGAAGATGGTGTGCCGATCACTGTACAAGCCAAGCGGCACGCCGTACTTGCGGATTCCCTGCTGCATGACGAGGGAATAGCCTTCACGGCATTCCGTAGGCCGGAATACGGCGCCGACGACGGTGCCTGTCGCATCGTCAATGGCGGCATGAAGCGTGAAGGCGGGAGCCCGATCCTCTAGCCAAGCGTAAGGTGTCGCGTCAATCTGCCAGAGCATCCCCGCTTGTGGCTTACGCTGACGCGGCTGGTGAGCCTTGCTTCGACGGCGCTGCTTGGCTTGCTTGATCCCTTTCGATAGAAGGATGCGTCTCACACTGGAAGGGCTCAGCTGCAGCGACTCATGCTCCTCCAAGAGTTCGGCAAAGTGGCAATTGTTGCTGCCATGGTACTTCGCTGTGTATAACGCCGCTGCTCGTTCCTTCACCTCATCCGTTAAAGCGTGTTTTGGCTTTCTTCCCCGATTCCGATGTGCTAGTGCCTGCGCTCCTCCTTCTGCCAAATACTTCTGTTTTAACCGGATTACTTGCCGTACGGTCAGTCCGAGTGCCGCTGCTCCTTCCCCATTAGTCATTCGCCCATCCAAGATCTTCTCCACCACAAGTACCTT
>NZ_JAYJLD010000099.1 GCF_035282765.1 Ferviditalea candida
TCAAAGACAGTCCAAGCCACCTAACGGTGGCTCGGAACACTACAAAAGTGACATTTTCTCGGACGAGTTAAGGTGACATTTTCTCAGACGTTTGACAGTATTTATTTCAAAACAACGGATATTCTCGATCAAATTACCTACTATAAGAGAAATCAGCATAGTTCAAAGAACTTGCTACGAAACTTTGACAATGCTGATTTCTTGTTCAGTTTATCTTCTTCTTTGCTTAATCGCAAACCGAAACCGATTTCATCTTTGGCTTCATTATTTTAATTGCCTATAAATTATCCTTAAGGTAGTCTTCGATATAATCCGAAGCTGTTTTTTTTATTTGTTGTACTGTGTGAAGGTAACGTTGAGTAGTATTAATATGCGAATGTCCAAGGTATTCCTGAACTTGTTGTAAGGAAGCTCCGCTAAGTAAGGCTAATGTTGCACTGGTATGTCTGAACCAATGAGGAGTTACTTTTTTCTCCAGGTTGCTTTTTTCGCGAGCTTTCTGAATAACCTTCTCAATCAGCCTTACCGAATAAGGGAATAGCTGTTTATCTCGCGAGTTCTTATTTATTTTGGTATTATGAGAGTATTGTTTCAGCAAATTCCATAACATTTGCGGAACTTTCACTTCACGTTCTTTTTCACCTTTTCCATTAACAGTTAGCCAAATTGAAGTTTCTTCCGGATCCATATGGAAATGCCCCCATTCTATCGAAATTAATTCAGATACCCTTAGTCCCAATAAAACAAGAGTTAATCCGATTAAATAATCGCGAAATCCTTGCTTTCTCAGTTGCTCCAACAGATAAATAACCTCACGTTTTGTTAAATAATGATTTTTACTATTAACTGTAATTTTAGGTAAACGTATGCAAGTTGTTGGATCATGATCAAAAATGCCTATATTGGGATCACTTCCCCATTTGTAAAGGGAACGCAATGGCGCTATGTAGATTGCCACTGTAGCGGGACGCTGAGGCTTGTTGCTTCGGCTAAAAAAACCTTGAACCAACCCAATTTTGTATACTTCAATTTCCTTCCACGTAATATCCTTTAACGATTTATTCCCAATAAAATTCCGGAATTTATTAATCGCATTCTTGTAATTTCTTATGGTGTATTTTGAACGATAGGATGATGCCAAAAACATATTTATGATTTGCTCATCTGAATCCGCTTCGTAATTTACTGCATGAGGTTGCTGAGGAAAAATTACTTGTGGTTGCATAAGTTTGTAGACCTCCCTCAATAAATTAATGTTTTCTTCGTTTTTCTCGCTTTTACGCATGTTTTCATCTTTGACGCACGAAGCGCTTGAGGATAATATTTGACGAAG
>NZ_JAYJLD010000100.1 GCF_035282765.1 Ferviditalea candida
ATTCAGGTTTAAGGTGAGCCGATCCCGTAAATACGGCAGGCCGCAAAGCAGCAAAATAAAGGGATTATGCGAATCCATGGAAAAATTGAATAACAGGTTCAAATCGCTTAAGAATACGTCCTTGGCCATCTGCATCTCGTCGAGAATGAACACCGGCGTAATCTTTCGGTCATGGTATGAAACCGTTACGGCATGCTGAATTTGACGGAACAGATCGATCTTGCGGGTTTTCGGTTCTTCCCCAAGGCCAAAGGCCAGCCCCCGGTAAAAGTCGTTCACGGATCCCGTAGACATTGGAAAATAGACGACTTTGTACAGGGATTTATTCAGGGATTCGGTAAAGACCCGTAGCGCATAGGTCTTTCCGGCTCCGGGTTCGCCGACGAGAAGTCCCATACCGCGCACTTGTTTCATATAATTCAGGCACCCCAACGCTTCCTGATGCGGGGTTGATACATAGGCATCGGATACCTTCAATTCTTTGGAGAATGGTGGGGCGGAAAGCGAATAGAAAGCTTTAAACATCCGCAGCGCCCCCTTTCTCCTGCAACTCTTTGAACGACAGGGACGAGCGCCGGCGCTTCACGTGGGCGTTATCGTGAAAACGGACTTCCGCCGCCTGAGCCACCGCTTTGCCTTCCTCGTATAGATGAACGCCGCTCTCGTCATAGCGGACTTCCACTTTACGTCCGGCATAAACATCCGGAACCTCGTACAGCCGGTTTTCCAGTGAAAACGTGGCGTCATGCTTGACCTTACGGAAGGCCCTCTTGAGAAACAAGGCATCCAATGCAGCAGGGTCATCCACGGTGCGGATGCTGTCCACCTGGGATAAATAAACTTCAAGCGGCATCCTGCCATCCAGGGAAGCATGGGGTTTACGGTGGTAATCCTCCTCGAGCCATTTCCAAAACCGTTCATTCAGCTCTTCCAGCGTGAATACAGGATTCGCTTTCAGCAGTGTGTAGAACCTTGTTTTACACGTTAGGAACATACGTTCTATTTTACCCTTACTTTGAGGGTCGAAAGCGCGGGTATGAAGGAGCTGTATACCTAATCCCGCACAGGCAAACTGCAGGATGTCGGAACGAAAGATCTTGCCGTTATCGGTATAGACCATCTTCGGAATACCGCGGCGAATTAGGGCTTCTTTCATCACCAAACGCAGCCCGTCAAATTTTTCGGATGGGACAAACTGCGCAAAGGGAACCAGCCTGCTGCAATCATCAATGAATGCGATGAGGTGGGTTCTGACCGTTTTGCCGTCAATACGCAGACGCGGCCCCTCCGACATGTCCGTCTGCCAGA
>NZ_JAYJLD010000101.1 GCF_035282765.1 Ferviditalea candida
GTATCGGAAGGTGCGGCTGGATCACCTCCTTTCTAAGGATAAAGCAAGAACAAATGTCCGTCTTACTCGTTGTCAGTTTTGAAAGAGCAAGCCTCTTTCGCTGCAATTTTTTTCTGAGGTATTCGACGAAGCGAAAACATTGCAGGCCATTTTTCCTGACGGAAAAACGGTAGTCTGAGGAAGTTGTTCTGCCGGACAACGATTGGACGAAGCTGCAAATCTTTTTAGCGGAAGGGTATTTTGCTGGAGGATTTCGAGGGAGTCGATTCAGCGCAAAAACCCGGTTTGGCAACAATGGCGGAGGGGAACCACGCGTACCCATCCCGAACACGACCGTTAAGCCCTCCAGCGCCGATGGTACTTGGACCGAAGGGTCCTGGGAGAGTAGGACGTTGCCAAGCGGGTGAAATCGAAGAGGAGTTCCGTTCCACTCTCCTGGAGGGTATCGGAACGATTTATCGAAGTAAACCCAGGCCGCAAGTGCGATGTTCAAGGAACGTTCCGATGCCGACCTCGAAGTGAAAACAGGGAGAAAAGCTCGGTGCGGAATGGACGTTGCCAAGCGGGTATAACCCTGATGAGTTCCGTACCCGAAGGGGAATGGGGCGCATCCTTATGGGCCCTTAGCTCAGCTGGTTAGAGCGCACCCCTGATAAGGGTGAGGTCGGTGGTTCGAGTCCACTAGGGCCCACCAAACTAAATATTTATGATATGGGGCCATAGCTCAGCTGGGAGAGCGCCTGCCTTGCAAGCAGGAGGTCAGCGGTTCGATCCCGCTTGGCTCCACCAAGCAACAATCTCCGAAGAAGCCAGAAACTGAGGGTTGAAACGGGGAAAGCAAGATGGTAAGATAAATATCCGCTTGTGAAGAGCGGAGTGAAAAAAACAAAACAGATAGCCATTTTTCTTAACGGGAAAACGGTAGTCTAAGGAAGTTGTTCTTGCGAACAACAATTGGACGAAGCTGCAAGTTTTTTTCAAAGTAGCGTATTTTGCTGAAGAGTTTCGAAGAAGAAATTCAGCGCAAAACGCTTGCACCTTGAAAACTAGATAGCGAAGGCAAACGAACAAAGCGCGTATTGGAATTTGAAAAATAGCCATATTTCCTAACGGAAAATGGTGTTTTCGCGGAGCGTTATTTTCGCGACGCGAAAAAACGTGGTTAAGCTAATAAGAGCGCACGGAGGATGCCTAGGCGCCAGGAGCCGAAGAAGGACGTGGCGAACGACGAAACGCCTCGGGGAGCCGTAAGCAGGCTTTGATCCGGGGATGTCCGAATGGGGGAACCCCCCT
>NZ_JAYJLD010000102.1 GCF_035282765.1 Ferviditalea candida
TATAATTCATGACTAATGCCAGCTAATACTTTGTAAATTATTAGTAGATAAAGCTGCAAAGCCTCTTTATCTTAGCTGGATTCCTCATGATATTCATGAAGTATTTGGCTATAGCCTTAACAATATGCTGTATGCAATCAAACAAATAGTTATGGGTTACATTTTTGCGAATGTCTTTCCAAAGATGCTCAATAGCATTCAGCTCAGAACTATATGGCGGCAAATATTTAAGCTCAATTCTTGTGTCCGTAAGTTTTTCAATGAACTGCTTTACACGGTTTGTATGATGATACCTTACATTATCAAGAATAAGAACAATTCTCTTGTTAACATAACGTTTTGCCAGCTTATTTTAAAAAATCCTCGAAGCTTTCGGAATTTCCGGATTCTTCGGTAGAATAAATTACTTCCCCGGTTTTTGGGTTGCACGCACCAAAGATAACCTTGCGCTTACGAGAACCCTTGCTGTTTGTTTGTACAACAGGCTGCTTTCCTATCGGAGCCCATTTGCAAGTAGTAGTTGGTTCATCAGTGATAATGGCTTCATCCTCATAAAGGATAACTGTATCATCATCAGCATTGTCAACCAAATCCTTAAGCTCCTTTTTGAAAGCTTCCTGTTTTTCGGGATCTGCATTCTTGCACTGTTTTTTAGGCCTTTGCAGGGAGTAGCCTATTCTGTGAACTAAATCGTACAGGCTTCCTGCAGAATAGTTAACTCCAAACTGCTTGCTAATCCATATTTTCAAAAGGGGCATAGTCCAGTTGCTTTTATTGAAACCATGATCCCTGGGAGATTCCATCAGTACTTGATATACTTCCGCAAGCTGCTCTTTGTTAAGCCAACATTCGGGGCCCTTAGGTTTCTGAGGTATCAAACCGTCAAGGCCCAGTGCATTATAACGATTGAGCCACTCTCTTACTGTGGAATCAGAAGTATTCAATAATTCTGCTACTTTGAGGCTGGTGTAACCTTCCATGAACTTGAGCATAGCCAAGTAACGGATTTTGAGATTTCCATCGCCTGTTTCCCGGTAAAGCTGCTGAATTTGCTCATAGGTTGCATGCTTTATGTTTATCTCAACTTTTCTTCTACTCATAACATCAATATCTCCTTTATTGGGTACTGATATTATGATAATATAATCGCATCTGTTGTGCATTGGCAAATGCCGGCAATAAGCGAATAATCAACTTAAACTATATAG
>NZ_JAYJLD010000103.1 GCF_035282765.1 Ferviditalea candida
TGCAGACTACATTCTCCACCAGTACCTCTCAAATTGTCAAAGTTGAAATCATGAGAATAAGCGAGAAAACAGGCGAAAACATTACTTTATAGTGGGAGTTGCAACAATGGCTAACAGAAAAAATCGGAAACAATGCTACAATGAAGCTGTCTCTGGGAAAATAGGCGGAATTGATTTGGTCCACGCTTCAAATGACAACGATCACATCATTAATGCTCGCGGCGGGAAAGTGTATCATGACATTACCAAGCATTCATTTCTTGAAATTCCTGATTCTATGGAGGGTAAAGTTTATGAGGTTCTTTCTGTCGGTCTTCAGAAGGAAGGGCATCCGATTGTAACAGTGCAAGTAGGGGATTTGGTTCAAGTTTACAGATTGCCTCAAGATTATGTTAATTGGATTAATCATTTGCGTGAGGCAAGTGTGATGGGGATAAAGATGCTCCCAGCAAAAGTGGAATTTGGGAAGCGGAGCGATGGTTCATATTATGCCGAGATTCTTTGATATTTAATTGGGGTGTAAGCAATCTGTTGGGAGTTGAAATACATGCCTGTGTTACACAAGAATATAAGAGAACCCGATCCGTTTTGGTTAGATGAAGATAAGGTAAATGATTGTGTTGCAACATTTCTTCATCAAAAGAGGTTCTTAATCACGAGTCATTTGGCTGGAAATGAAAAAGGCGATGATGTTTCAGGCGAACGTGATGGATGGAAAGTCTGCATCGAATCGAAGGGTTCACTATCGAATTGGCATCTTGGGACCGGTAAGGTATTTGATTCAACGCAGATTTTTAACCATTTGTGCAAGCAAGTTGTTCAATTGATGCAACTCAAAGAGGAAAATAATTCTGCCAATGTCATATATGTAATGGCAAATCCCGATATCTCGCGAATCAGAAAAAGGGTGCATAGAATTAAGACTTCATTAGATATGCTGGGATTCGTCCAGTTTTGGGTGCAAGAAGATGAAAAAGTCATTGTAGAATGTCCAGAACATTTAAAAAATCTGCTGAGGTCGCTCGATCTGATTAACGGTTGAGTATCAATGGTTTAACTACCCAAACCCTATTCGCCAACGCCCTGCTCTTCTGTGTAGCCAGCAAATAAAGTCGTTTGCCAGCAAATTAAACTCGTATTGAGCAATTAAAAGTCGTATGGAAGCCGAGCAGATCCAGGATTATTTCCTGACA
>NZ_JAYJLD010000104.1 GCF_035282765.1 Ferviditalea candida
TCCTCTCTTTGTGGATGTTGTTCTCGTCAAACACCATTCTATCAAAGATTTGGAGCATTTTTTATATTTTCAAAGAACATTACTTTCGAAATTCAGGTTGACTTCCTCGTTAAACAAGTCTCCCAGATGGAGCGTCAAAGCGTTATCCTCGTTCACGGGATTGTATCCATATATGTTCGTGATTTGTACGTTGTCCGAGGGCTGAATGTGCAGCTTCACATTTTGGGCGACGACAGACAGCAAACCCTGCAATTCCTTCGCAAAGATGCCTGGGATATCATCGGGTTTTTCCACATAGTAGAAGTTTCCGCCCCCGCTGTCCGCGATGCCTTCCATCAGTTCCTCATCAAAGCCGTCGCCTAATCCGATTGTGGAGTTGCCTACCCCTCCATGCTGATATTCCTTCGCGATCGCTGCAAGTTTAATTGGATCCGTTACTCCGTTGTTTGCATGTCCGTCTGACAGCAGAATCACCCGTTGAACGGTACCGTCTTGCTTCAATTGCTTCACATACTGCGCGCCTTGAATGAGTCCGCCGCTAAAATTCGTGCTTCCGCCGGGTTGGATCGATGCAATTTGCTGCTTCATCAAATCCTTATGGGTCACAGGCTGGGGTTCGAACACCGTTTGAATCTCGTCATCAAAGGCAATCATGCTCAGCAGGTCTTGTTCGGTCATCTGTTCAATGACGAATTGGCAGGCTTTCTTGCTGTAATCCAGCGGTGAGCCTGTCATCGATCCGCTGCGGTCCAATACGAGCGACAGGTTGACAGGAGCGCGGTTCATTTGAACTTCTCCGTTCCCTTTGGCCTCAATGAGCAAATAGATTTTTTCCGTGCCGCCCATAGGTATATATGGCCGATTCCAATAGGTTGCAAACTGCAAAGTATGCTTATCGTTCATGTCATTCGCTCCTTTGTATTTGGTAGCTTCAGTATAGCAAGGGGGAATGACAATACTTTGTCATGGAATGTATGTTCGTGTTCTGATGAAAAGTAACTCGTAAAATATCTCTCGTGTATATATAAGCTGCCTTAGAATTTTGAAAGATGCCTATGTATGTTGTCATCAGCCACTTTAATTGACAGTGAATTCGGAACCGCCAATGACGGTGGTTTTTTGTTTTCGTCACCGACGTCAGTGTGGCGATCAGGATTC
>NZ_JAYJLD010000105.1 GCF_035282765.1 Ferviditalea candida
AACAGCACGTTGCCCGGGCAATAAGCGCCTTACGTAAGGAATATTATATTCTTCAGTTTCACCGTCCCAAAGGTGGGTGGCCGTTACATTCGCTGTTCCCCTGTATAAAGAAAGGAGACCATCAATGCTTCCTACGTAAGAACGCAGGCAGCGCAGCATGGGATTCTTTTTTTCCAAATGCCGGGTCAGCACATCCAGGACAATATCTTGGCCGCATACGATCAAGCCTTGATTTTCTAAAATCAATTTCTCTACCGAAACCCGCATGTTAGAACTGGATATCTTCATGGATGATTGAGATGTACGGGTGTAAGCCTCAAGATCGGTGGGACTAATCCTTATTTTTTTTCCGACTCTGTACGAAGGAAGCTCTCCTCGTTTTATGAGTTCATAAACCGTTCCTTTCGAAATTTTCAGCAGCTTGGAAATTTCTTCCGGCGAATAGGATAAAGAATCCGTCATGTTCACACCCCATTACAAAGCATATTTAATTTTGTCTTGTCAACTATTGTAGCATACCGTAAACTAATACCTAAATATGGTTTAGCATTGTTTCGTATCGTTTTGTTATGTCTTTACCAACGAAAAAGAACTATTTCAACAATATGGAGCAAATTCGGGAGGAGAAATGAAATTGAATACAAAGATAAATTCTGCGAAGCCAGTCATCAAGTTTGACCGGAATGAATTTGCGGGTGCGTTTGGCGATATCGGTACCGATTTGCCTTTGCTTATTGGAATGATTGTTGCGGCTGGGCTGAATAGTGCAAGCGCCTTAATCATGTTTGGGGTGATGCAGATTTTCACCGCTTTAAGATACAGGATGCCCATGCCCGTTCAGCCACTGAAAGCTATGGCAGCGATCGTCATTACACAAAAGCTGAGTGGAAATATTCTTTACGGTGGTGGCTTGGCCGTTGGAATACTCATGTTGCTGTTGACGTTAACGGGTTTGATCGATTGGATCGCCCGTATCGTACCGAAGGTTGTAATTCGCGGAATGCAGCTTGGTTTAGGCTTGCAATTAGCGACGCTGTCTCTTAAAGAATATGTTCAGGCGGATTCGGTT
>NZ_JAYJLD010000106.1 GCF_035282765.1 Ferviditalea candida
GTTTGCTCGGAATTTAAAAAGGATGAAATTGAATATGACGTGAATCCGCTTAGGTAACATGTACAAATATCAGTATGGAGCAAAAAACGCCCGATGGGGCGTTTTTTGTTCACTCAAGAACGATGTTTCAATTGATTTACGATTCCGATGATCATGATTAGAATGGCGACGTCAATTGCAAGGATGGAAATATGACGATTGATAAATCCAGGAATGTTCTCCGAAACGACTTGCAAGGACTGCAATCCTTTTTGAAATAACGGGTCTCTATGCATTCCCATAATGGAAACTTCGGCCAGCAAACCCGATGCTATATACGCAAAGAAGGAAATGCGCATAAACAATTCGGTGAAAATGCGAAAAAGGATAAAGACACCGATCAGGCTTAGTAAGAGTCCAAAAGCGACCTCCAAAAAATTGTTTGAAAGTTGCGCCGTAATCCTAATATTTTCAAAACAAATGGAGTAATCTGTCGCAAATGCAATGAAAAGCATAACAATAACAGGAATTCGGGGTAAATCGGAATGATCAACTTTTTTTCGCTGCTTGGTGATCATATGGATGACGAATATCAGAAGAAAAATTCCCGAAATCAACTGTAATCCGTGTGTTTCTGCTAACTTGGGAGCCATAACAAAGTAGAAGGTTCGGCTAATCGTGAGCATAAGAACGGAATATATTAAAACTTCACGTGGTTTGAAAGTGTATTTTCTCGCAAAAGAGGTAATGATCAAGAGATTGATGACATTGTTAAAAAGGAATAAAAGAAATGTATAAAGAATAGGTTCTTCCTCCAAACTGAAAAATTGAAGAATCTCCAAAAATTACCCTCCTAGACTTGCTATTTTCATCATCCGCTGTTGGTGTCATGAAATGACATGGGACGTCTAAAAGTGGACAAATCTCCTGCCTGTACGTTTCATGCTTACTTCATCGTACTCCCACTATAAAGTAATGTTTTCGCCTGTTTTCTCGCTTATTCTCATGATTTCAACTTTGACAATTTGAGAGGTACTGGTGGAGAATGTAGTCTGCA
>NZ_JAYJLD010000107.1 GCF_035282765.1 Ferviditalea candida
CTGACAGGAGGCTCACTTTCTGACGCTACGCTAACCGATTCAACCGGAACACTGACCGATGCCACAACCAGCACATCGACAGCAGGAGAAACGACCGTCGCTGTCGAACAAGAACCGACAGAGGACATCACCACGGAACTGGTGAAGCTGAATCCGTATCGCTATGCGGGCTATTATTGGGACCGCAAGACGCAATATTATTATCTGCAGGCCAGATACTACGATCCGAGGAACGGAAGGTTCCTGTCGGCGGATACGTATCGGGGTGAGATTGACAGTCCGCTTACGTTGAATTTGTATACGTATGTGCAGAATAACCCGATAAATTATGTTGATCCAAGTGGACATAAATATTGTTTAGGCAGTTTAAAAGAGGGGCTTGGATGTGTAGCAGTGATTATTGGAACATGGTTGATTCATAATTCCAATATGACAGAAAAGGTAGCAGATTTTCTTGTAGTGGATGATATAAAAACAATTATTGATCCGAATTCCTCAACATTTGATAAAACACTTGCTGCTTCGAACTTTGTCCCAATTGGAAAATTTATTAAAGGCGGCAGAATAATTGTAAGACTTATTAATGATGAAGGGCGAGTAATTGAGCGCGCGGTTGAAGGATCGGACGAAGCATTGAATGTTGCCTCACAGATCAGTAGTAAAACAATGAAGCATTATAGTAAGCATATTCCAAGTGAATTTGCAAAACAGGTTCCACACTTATCCAAAGAGCAATTGGAAAGTATACTCAAGGATAGGACTTTTTTTAATCCTAATTGGTCTGTAGATGAAGTTAATCAGGCAGTTCAGCAAACATATAAAGATGCATTAAAAAACGGAGTTCATAATAGTTATCATACAATTGAGGTTAATGGTGAAAAAATTACGGTCTTTGTTGGCGAAAACGGAGACTTAAACACCGCATTTGGTTCGTAAGCGTAAAATAATCCCCACCTACGATTCAAGTGGGGAGGCTAGTAATCTATGAATGAACGATTCTGCAATTTTCCGGGATTGAGCTTGACCATG
>NZ_JAYJLD010000108.1 GCF_035282765.1 Ferviditalea candida
GGTTCACTTCGCCGTTGACGATGTTGTCGATGACGGCCAGGATGTGCTCGATGTTGCCGGGCTGAAGCTGGCCGGGCTGCAATTGTCCGGCCCACTGGTTCTGCAGCTTCTTGTACAAGCCGAGCTTTTTTCCTTGGCCGCGCTCCAGCGCGTTGTCGGTACCCGTTGCCGTTGAGCCGCCGCAGGAACCGACTCCCTTGCCGTTATTGCCGTTGCCGTTTCCTTTGCCGGAGTTGCCTCCGGAGCTTCCTCCGGATTTTCCGCCTCCGCCGCCTTTGGCCAGGATTTGTACCGGCTTGGACTTCTCGGGGGCAGCCACGGCCACTTGCCCGCCGGATTGGTCCTCGACGCTGGAAACGCAGGAGTTGCCGTTTCCTTTGCCCTGGCTCTTGCCTTGGCTGTTGCCGTTGCCTTTCCCCTGGCTGTTGCCGTGATCTTTGTCTCTGCCGTAGGCCTTGCCTTTGCCGCCGCGGGCCGGGACCGCCGCCTCGCCGGCTTTGCCGTTCATCGCCGCCAGGATCATCTCCATGAACTGCTCGATGTCGATGGTTTCCTGCTTGTCCGACTCCGCGCCTTGAATGATCGCTTTGCGCACGGTGCGGTTGCCGGAGGCGTCGTATTCATAGAGGATGACATCGCCTTCCGGCGTGGTCACCCGGTTCAGCTGCTCGCGCGCGTCATAGCCGAATTCCGACGCCCGGCCGTTCTCGTCGGCCTTCGTGACGAAATCCCGCGCGTTGTGCTCATATTCTGCCGCAACCAGCGGTTCGCCGTTCGGCCCTTGCGTCGTCCGGCTTTGGATCGTATGGTCCGGCCGGAACACCGTCTCGGTCGAGGTGCCGTTCGGGAACGCCATCCGGGTGACGTAGCCGTCGTTGTCGTATTGGAGCCCGTACTCGTAGCCTTGGGTGTCCTTGAAGCTCAAAGCCCGGCCGCTGGCGTCCCGCACGTATTCCATGCGTTGGCCGTTGATGGTCTCCGCGCTCAGATCGCCGTTGTCGTCATATTC
>NZ_JAYJLD010000109.1 GCF_035282765.1 Ferviditalea candida
ATGTGGATAATTCCCGTGCGAATGGGCCGAATTATCCACATATGGATAAACTCTCCCCCTCCCCAATGAAGGGGCCGGTTCATTTTCCATGTGAGTTTTTGGAAGAATCATTCCAGTAATGCCACTCTGGTTTCGATTCGTTTCCATGCGTAGCGACCTGCGAAATCTTTCATCAGCTTAAGCACGACGGAGCGGCTATGCTGAATGAGTGTTGCCGCGCAATGAAAGAACTCCAGACGAAACCGGGCGATGGTGTAGCCTTGATGCACCGACTCGCAACAATCGCATTTGAAACGTTCGAACAAATTATAGGCCAGTAATTTAATCAGCATATCCAGTTCGTTGGCTTTAAAATCGCCGGTCGCAATCCGATCGATGGAAAAGCCGCGCTTGGCTTCTTTGATGTAGTTCTCCATGCAACAGCGCTGGTTGTAGAAGCGCCACAGATCAAGTGGCTCCCACTCCAGGTTGGTCACGATCGCTTCGTACTGCCAATCCGTATCGAACACGATGCGCCCTTGTCCGTCATCGAAAATTTGCGCTTTGCGAATGATGGCGACGCGGCGCGCCTTTGTCCAAGAGGTCGCTTTGTAGATCAAGGTGATCCCTTCGATGATCCAATCTTCATCCACATAGCGCGTCCAATAGCGGCAGGCTTGAACTTCTTTGGCGAGCCGTTTCGTCCATTTGAGCTTGCCGACGTAGCCGATTTCTTTGCTCTCCCACAAACTGTAAAAATCTTCACCGCCAAAGCCTTTGTCAAACCGTGCGTACTTCACTTTGTGATCGCCGAGGAGCTCAAAGGTTTGTTGCAAGAACGCGGCGGCGTCGGTAGAAGAGTGAGTATTGCCCGGCCTTAAGACCGCATTCAAATTCAAGCGGGTCTGTCCTTCGAAGGCCAGCAGCGGATGATAGCTTTTCCTTCCGGGTTTGTGCGGATTGGTCCCTTTGGCCGCGCCCTCCTGATCGCCGTACACG
>NZ_JAYJLD010000110.1 GCF_035282765.1 Ferviditalea candida
CCTCTTGCGTCATAAAAAAATCCTCCTCACATCTATTCTGAGGAAGATTATCTCATGAGCCAAACCAGCTTCACAGGTGGGTTTGGTTTGACGCTTACTTTGGTTCCCACGTACTTAATTCAAGTTATTTCGGTAAATAAGGGAGTGTCACAATGCTGAGTATTAAATACAGAATAACCGACACATCTAATTGGGGAGAAATGGATATTAATCAGATTGATTCGGAGGGAGGGATAGAGGGTTTTTTTTCAGTTGAGGTCAATGGCTTTAAATACGGATATTACCATGACCGTGAACTAATGCCTAACGAGGAAGGGCTAGATTTAGTTTCAACTTGGTTTGAAAACTTGCTTCGGTCAATGGCAATATTAAAGAATGAAGCGTATGTTCTTGTACGAGACATTGAAACAAAAGGAACTTGGCTTGAATTAAAATTACTCCCACAAGAATTGCTATCCCTTAGTATTGTTAAAACTGACACGAATAAAACTTTTGAGCCAGTTACCACTATCCATTTTGAAAATATTAATTATGGAGAATTTAAAAATCAGATTGTAACCCAAAGAGAATTTAAGATGGAGTTACTAAAACAGACTAAGAATTTTATTCATTCTCTTGAGAGTATTAATCCCAAATTTTTGTGTAGTAAAATCGTAGGAAGATTAAATATACTATTAGATCAGCTTCAGTAAGCTTTTCCCCCAAGGCGAGCCAAAAATTCTTTTTATCTGCCGCGATATCGCCAACAACAAAAATGCTCAACATGGATATCTGGGCACACAGCGTGGCCGTGGCTGCCCCCGAGAAGTCCAAGCCGGTACAAATCCTGGCCAAAGGCGGCGGAGGCGGAAAATCCGGAGGAAGCTCCGGAGGCAACTCCGGC
>NZ_JAYJLD010000111.1 GCF_035282765.1 Ferviditalea candida
GTCCTTCCGGCGTCTGCAGGATGAACGTTTCTTTGGTCTTGTTGCCGGTTTCGTCGTATGCGTAGCTTACGGTTTGGCCGGAAGGGTCGACCTGGGTCAGCCGGTTGCCCGCCGCGTCGTACGTGTAGCTTGTGGTCAGCACTTGGCCGTCCGGTTTGATCTCCCGCACCTCTCGAAGCTCGTCCCGCGCGTCATATTCGTACACGGTCGTGCCGTAAAGCGGGCGGGTTTCTTTTAATTTGTTTCCGACCCCATCGTATTGATACGTATAGGTTCCGTTGGTTTGCGAGATTTTGACGACGGTCCGTCCGCCGGCATCCACGGTATATTGGATCGCGTCGCCTTCGCGGTTCGTCTCGCTCGTCAATCTTCCGTCCGCATCATAGGTGTACACCGCCGTTTTGCCCAGTCCGTCGGTTTCGGTCAGCTTGTGTCCGCGGTAATCGTAGGTCGTGACGGTGTCTCTGCCGTACGGCCGCCGCACCGCCGTCCGATAGCCTTCAGGACTGTATTCGTACCGCTCCCAGTGTCCAACCGGGTCGATTTTGAGCACGGCCTGCCCTTTCGCATCATAGGCATAGCGGGTGACATGCCCGTTGCCGTCGGTCTCGGCGATTTTGAGTCCCCTGGGGTCGTAGGCGGTGCGAAGGGTTACCGCATTGGGATTGTCCAAGGTTTTGCCGCTGTGCGTCTCGCTTAAAGTTCGCCCTTCACCGTCATAGGTGTAGCGCACGAAATTGCCGTTGGGATCACG
>NZ_JAYJLD010000112.1 GCF_035282765.1 Ferviditalea candida
CCAGCCTGCTGCAATCATCAATGAATGCGATGAGGTGGGTTCTGACCGTTTTGCCGTCAATACGCAGACGCGGCCCCTCCGACATGTCCGTCTGCCAGAAACCGTTTGCGTTCAGGCGTATTCGGCATTTCCTTTCCCAGAAGACCATTCTTCTTCAGGAAACGGTGAATCGTCGAGTATGAGACTTGTTTTGGGAAGATATCCCCTTGTTCAATCAGTTGGTCATAGAAGACGGTAACAGGCATCCAAAGCTTCTCTTTCCGCTCTGCCAGCACATAGTCCTGCTGGTCCTGCGACAGGGTGCGCAGCTGGCCCCGGTCCGAACGGTGGCCTGGTTTTAAACCATCAAATCCGTGTCGGCGGTAGAGCAGATGCCACTCTAGAATCGTCTTTGGCGCATATCTCTTTTCCCCGTAATGCGGCACTTCATGTTTTTTGGCTGATTGCTCCGCTAAATAAGCCTCCCGATCAACCTGATCATGTAGGAGCGGCGCAATGAGCCCGTAGCGAAATAACGCTATTTTTTCTCTTGTCGCTTCATCCATCGGTTAGTAGCCTCCTTTTGAATCGGAAGGCCAGCCGGCTAACCCATGCCGCCATTATAACCGAGGCACCTGCGGTAAGACGATGAAAAAGTTATGTGGAAACGTTATTCTGTTTTCACTACCCGTGCGCC
>NZ_JAYJLD010000113.1 GCF_035282765.1 Ferviditalea candida
GGCATCGACGGGGTTTCAACCGAACACCTCCGGGAATATGTTCATGCAGCATTGGACAACGATTCGCCGACAATTGTTGGCGGGGAGCTATATTCCGGCACCGGTCCGCAGGGTCGAATCCTGAAACCCGATGGAGGTGGCGTACGTTTACTAGGGATCCCCACTGTGATGGACCCCATGATTCAGCAGGCCATCCTCCAAGTCCTCACACTTGTCTTCGACCCTGAATTCTCACCAAACAGCTTTGGATTCCGCCCGGGAAAGCGAGGGCACGATGCCGTCAGACAAGCACAACGGTACATTCAAGAAGGCTACCGCTTCGTCGTCGACATCGACCTTGCCCAATATTTCGACCGCATCAACCATGACATCCTAATGAGTCGGGTGGCGCGGAATGTCAAGGACAAGCGCGTCTTGAAACTCATCCGGCACTACTTGAAATCCGGCGTGATGCTGGGTGGAGTCGTAATAACGACGGAAGAAGGCGCGCAGCAAGGCGGCCCCCTAAGCCTGCTGCTTGGGAACATCCTGCTGGATGACCTGGATAAGGAATTGGAGAAACGGGGTTGCGCTTTTGTCGCTACGCGGACGACTGTAACATCTACGTGAAAACAGAGAGCGCAGGGATGCGAGTGAAAGCTAGCATTCAGAG
>NZ_JAYJLD010000114.1 GCF_035282765.1 Ferviditalea candida
GATCTATGGCAAGGAAGAGACCGTCTCCTTCCTGTGTTTGGATTTGTTGTGGGGCCAGGGTCTTTATCAAGAGTTGCGCTTCGTCCTCGTTCGGCATGGCGACCGCCTTTCCCTTCTCGTCAGCACCGATCTGACGCTGGAAGCGACGGAGATCATCGCGCTATACGGATATCGGTTCAAGATCGAATGCACGTTTCGGGAAATGAAGCAGGTCATCGGTGCGTTCGGTTATCGCTTCTGGAGCGCGTCGATGCCGAAGCTGAACCGCTACCGCCGCAAAGGAGAGACAGATCCGCTGGAGCAGGTGACAAACGAGTCGGATCGGAAACGGATTCGGTTGACCCTCCAAGCCATCGAAGGCTTCGTCATGTGCAGCGTCATCGCGACGGGCATCGTGCAGCTCCTCGCTTTGCGATTTTCCGGGCGTACGCCTGCTCTGTTCTTCCGTTATCTTCGCACACCGTCCAAATCCATCGTGTCGGAGGCAACGGTCGTAGCTTACTTGCGCCAATCGCTTTTTCGCTTGTTTGCTCAAAACCCACATCTGGCCCTAACTCAAATTATTCGTTCCAAGCAGAAATCGGCCCATCCGGATGCGGATTCGCTTGCTTCTTAAACGTGAAAACTTCTCACTGTCCAGT
>NZ_JAYJLD010000115.1 GCF_035282765.1 Ferviditalea candida
TGACGATGTTGTCGATGACGGCCAGGATGTGCTCGATGTTGCCGGGCTGAAGCTGGCCGGGCTGCAATTGTCCGGCCCACTGGTCCTGCAGCTTCTTGTACAAGCCGAGCTTTTTGCCTTGGCCGCGCTCCAGCGCGTTGTCGGTACCCGTTGCCGTTGAGCCGCCGCAGGAACCGACTCCCTTGCCGTTGTTTCCGTTGCCGTTTCCTTTGCCGGAGTTGCCTCCGGAGCTTCCTCCGGATTTTCCGCCGCCCCCTCCGCCGCCTTTGGACAAAATTTGCACCGGCTTGGACTTGTCGGGTGCGGCTACGGCCACTTGCCCGCTGCTTTCATTGTCCTCGGCACTGGAAACGCAGGTGTTGCCGTTTCTTTTACGGGTTACATGTGTTATATGTGTTATTGGTTGAATGTTGGATTCATTCGGCACTGGGTAGCCCCCACCAAAAAAAGAAACCTAGAATGGTACAAAGCCAATCAAGGTTAAAAGAAATCAACCTGAATTTCGAAAGTAATGTTCTTTGAAAATATGAAAAGTGCTCCGAATCTTTGATAGAATGGTGTTTGACGAGAACAACATCCACAAAGAGAGGAGCACCCTTTAGGTGAAGTCTAACACATCCATTCACAAAATCAAGACTGA
>NZ_JAYJLD010000116.1 GCF_035282765.1 Ferviditalea candida
TTTCGCTTGCTCGAAAGCGACCGTGGGGCTTCCTTGCCGGGAAAAGACGTCGTCTACCGATTTCTCAATCATTCTGGTTTTGCTTGGCGCAGATTCCTCCACGCACTGAGTTTACGTGTGATTCAACACTTTGAGTCGCTGACATCGGCTTCCCGGGTTCGTGCCTTTATCGCGGATGATTCTGTACTCGCACGAAATCGCAGCAAGAAAGCCGAACTATTAGCGCTTGTTCATGATCATACGACAGGTCGCTTTATTCGTGGTTACAACATGCTGACGCTGGGGTGGTCCGACGGTTTCAGTTTTGCTCCGATTGATTTTGTCATGCTCAGTTCCGCCAAACTCAAAAACCGGTTCTGTGAAATGAAAGCCCGTCTTTCCAAGCGCAGTCCGGGCTATAAGCGTCGGACGGAAGCGTTGTCCCGCAAACCGGATGCCGTGGTCCGTCTGCTCGACCGTGCGCTTGCCGCAGGATTTTCGGCCGACTTCGTGCTGATGGATAGTTGGTTCACCCAGGCCCCCCTTCTTCGTGAACTGATGGCGAAAGGACTTCACGTCATCGGCATGATCAGAGATATGAAGCAGCGTTATGATGTCGGCGGTAAACGAATGAATCTTCAGGAACTGTATCGAAC
>NZ_JAYJLD010000117.1 GCF_035282765.1 Ferviditalea candida
GATGAACCGCCGTCTTCACATTCTAAATTGCTGGCCGCGCTTGCCTCGCCAATTTCCGGCCTCCAAACAGGTCGGACTTGGCATTGAGAAGGGGCAAGTCACCTTTGTCTTTCGCGAGGTGTACGGGGCCAGACGGCAACGCCCTGCCTTGCACCGAAAGGAGGGGTACGCCAAGATGCAAAAAGAAGGCCGATTGCAGTACAGCAGACAGCAGAATCGCTGGAACGTACACGATGTGTACGATAAACCCGTCGGGTTGCACTGCGGGGAATGTTTTGAAATCCAGGTAGGACAATCCTACTTGCCCTGCCGCATCGAGTTGGACAAGGAATGGTTGGTGATCTTTTCCAATTCGACGATCTTCCATTTACATCCCCAAGCAAGCTACAACGTTAGGGGAGTTTAAATGGAGTATACAGGGATTGCTTAGACGTTGACAAGGGGGAAAGCAGTTGGGAACTCCGTTCCTGGCTGCTTTTTTGGATAGAAATGGTAGCGGAATTACCGTGATTATGTGAAAAAAGATGGGATCCTATGCGGAATTAATTTGCAAAACAACGAAAAAAAGCTGCTTTTTATGCCGATTTAATTTGCAAAACCCCTGCCGGATTAATGTGCAAATTCACA
>NZ_JAYJLD010000118.1 GCF_035282765.1 Ferviditalea candida
TGGAGAAACGGGGTTGCGCTTTTGTCGCTACGCGGACGACTGTAACATCTACGTGAAAACAGAGAGCGCAGGGATGCGAGTGAAAGCTAGCATTCAGAGGTTTTTGGAAGGAAAGTTAAGACTAAAAGTAAAGAGGAAAAAAGCGCGGTGGACCGACCTTGGAAACGAAAGTTTCTCGGTTTCAGCTTCACCGTCCAGAAAGATGCGAGAATCCGCATCTCCCCCAAATCCCTGAAACGGGTAGAGTACAAGATTCGCGAAATCACCAATCCCACTTGGAGCATCTCCATGGAAGAGAGAATTCGCCGTCTGAATCAATATCTGATGGGCTACGATGGGCTATTACGCACTCATGGAGACTCCAACGCCCTCCGGGCTCTGGAGGAATGGACTCGCCGCAGACTTCGGCTATGCTTATGGCATCGAAGGAAACGGGTGCGCACCCGCATCCGCGAACTGAGAAGCTTGGGCCTTAAGGAACGTGAAGTTTTCGAAATCGCGAACACGCGTAAAGGCGCATGGCGCACACGCGAACCCCTCATTTACATAAAGTCCTTGGAACTGCCTATTGGCAATCCCAAGGACTCAAGAGTTTAACCGAACGATATTTCAACATTC
>NZ_JAYJLD010000119.1 GCF_035282765.1 Ferviditalea candida
ATTTATATACCCATTCCTTTCGTTTCGCTCAATGGCACAAAACGGGATGAAATCCGTTCACTTTGAGCGATTTTTTTGTATTCTTGAGTTACAGGGATACCGGTACACTACAAATCACGTGGAGGTGAGTGGGCCACCTTTATTCGGGTGACCGCATTTATATATGTGTAGATTGCCTTTCCAAGCACAAATAAGTGTCGCTTCGAGCACGCACACTTATCTTTGTATAAACAACTCGTTTATTGCTGGGCAATCAGTCAATGCTGGATATCCCTGTACATCCTAGAAAGGAGAACCCCTATGGCTTTAAAAATTCTCTACCCCGTCTGTTGTGGAATTGACGTCCACAAAACTTTTGTCGTGGCCTGTATCGCTTCCACCAACAGCAAAGGCGTCACCACTTACAAACACCATCGCTTTTCAACCTTTACCAAAGGATTGAATGAGTTGTCACAATGGCTTTGTGAGCATGACTGCAAGGATGTATGTATGGAATCGACAGGGAAATACTGGATCCCTCGTTCAACATTCTGGAGCACTCCTGCAACATCACGCTGGCACACCCAAAATACGTCAAGGCCATTCGAGGCAAGAAGAC
>NZ_JAYJLD010000120.1 GCF_035282765.1 Ferviditalea candida
TATTGAAGAATTAAATGATACTTGTTGGCAGACGGTCACATGGCGAGAAGGAACGAAAGGAATGCTGACCAAGCAATTTAGCTATATACGGGCGTATTGGGCATCCGGAGATCGTATCGGTTCCGAAATTTGGCTCATTGGTGAACGTCCGCTTCCTGATCACGAAGGTGAACACAAATGGTACGTCAGCTCCTTGCCGCTGGGAACCGCTTTGTCGGAATTGGCCAGCATTGCACATGAACGCTGGCACATTGAGCGTTTCTACCAAGATGCTAAAACGGAACTGGGATTGGACCATTACGAGGGGCGGAGTTGGGTAGGATTGCATCGCCATCTCACGCTCGTCATGCTTGCCTATACTTGGTTATTGTTGCAGGACAGCCAGGATACCTTACTAAATCTGAAGGCAGTAGACTGCCCAGTTATGACGACCAACTCCCCCTGCTTCCTCGACCGTCATTCGCCATAATTAGGTATGTCCGACGCCTCATACTTGAGCGTTTTCAATACACGCTGTTTGTTTGGTTTGTCCGAACCACCCAGTGTCGATGTTTGTTGAATGATGGGTAACCCTATTCTTTAAATGACAGAGTAGTA
>NZ_JAYJLD010000121.1 GCF_035282765.1 Ferviditalea candida
CACCCGCTCCAACTGGATTCGTCTTGAGGACTATGCCTACACGTATGACCAAGACGGCAACCTGCTCAGTGACGGACGAAGCAAGTACGAATGGAACAGCCAAGGCAAGCTGGCCAAAGTCACGTTCCCGGATGGGTTCGGAGAGGCCTACGCCTACGACAGCCTGGGACGGCGCAAGAGCAAGACGCAGTTCAACCACCGGGGTGAAACCCAGGAAGTGACGAACTACCACTACAAAGGCGACAGCTGGATAGTGGTCAAGGAGACGGACGAAAGCGGCAAGGAGACCCTCTCGTTCGGCTTTAACGAAGGCGGCAAGCCGCTGTCGGTGACCTACCAAGGGCAAACCTTCTGGTACGTGTACAACGGTCACGGCGACGTCGTGGCTCTGACGGACAAAGACGGCAACCTCGCGGCGCGGTACGAGTACGATGCATGGGGCTTGGTCGCAAGGATGTACAACCGCTTCGGGGAACGTGTGCGCGAAGGGATCGGCTACATCGGCGACCTCGGCACAGGCAACGGCAGCCCGGGCTCGCTGCAGGGACCGGTGGATGAGAACGGCAATATTGTGCCGGATTATACCCCG
>NZ_JAYJLD010000122.1 GCF_035282765.1 Ferviditalea candida
CCTGGAAGTAAATCCGCTGAGATTCTGGGATCCGTGATCGTCAAGACGGGATGCGGGTTGCCGGTTAAGTTGGTATTTGTACAGAACCGCAATAAACGTCGAGACTGGCTCGTTGTACTCAGCACCGATGTGACCTTGGATGCGGCAGAGATTGTGCGCATCTACGGCATGAGATGGAGCATTGAGACGTTTTTCAAGTTTACAAAGTCCTATCTCAAGCTCGGTACAGAGTTCCAAGGACGCTCGTTTGATATGCTCGTTAGCCATACAACAATTGTCTTTAGCCGCTACCTCGTTATGGAGTGGGAACGACGGCAGGAAAACGATGCACGGTCACTGGGCGGTTTATTCTATTTATTTTCAGATGAAGTGCGCGATTTGGATTTGAAAACCGCATTACAGCAATTGATGGCATTTTTTCTGGATGTCGTCGAAGCAAAGACTAAACGAGATAAAACCTCAATCTTTCGTCAACTATATGACTGGATCTCCGGTTTGCCCAATTACATCAAGGGTTTACTGCCTAAATTCAGCTGCGAAAGTTGAG
>NZ_JAYJLD010000123.1 GCF_035282765.1 Ferviditalea candida
TGTAGCCAGCAAATAAAGTCGTTTGCCAGCAAATTAAACTCGTATTGAGCAATTAAAAGTCGTATGGAAGCCGAGCAGATCCAGGATTATTTCCTGACATTCGCTCGGCTTCTTTTCTTGTCCCGTTCAGCCGTAAAGCAGGAAAATGCAGGGGGTATATCGAATATTATATCCAACAATTACTCAGTCTAAACTCAGGCGTATCAAGGCTTTACGGGTATTGGAGCGGGTTCTAATCAGGCTTGACTCATGCTTTTAATCTTTGTCATCCCGTCCATTCAACCCATTCTGTTCCCAGCTTTTCCCCTGCTCTTCGATGCGACTTTAAATTGCATTTCCCAGGCTCGACCTCAGCCCAATCCCTGTCTTTTCCTCTGCTTTTCCGATACGACTATTATTTGCACAAGTTGTCGGACAATTTGAAGGGGAAGTCGAGAAAAACCAGGAGTGGCAAGGGTTTGGAAGGTGTGGAGAAGGTGGAATGGGGCTATACGACTTTATTTTGGGTGCATA
>NZ_JAYJLD010000124.1 GCF_035282765.1 Ferviditalea candida
TTGGAATCGGAGGGATCATCGGTTCTTTGCTGCGTTATTTCAGCGGTAGATGGATTTCTTCCAAAAGCAAAGGCATCTTTCCTTGGGGCACATGGGCGATTAACCTTTCGGGTTCCTTTCTGTTCGGCTTGCTTTTTGCGCTGAATACGCAGCAAATCCTCCCGGATTGGCTGTGGTACTTCGCGGGCCCGGGGTTTTGCGGGGCTTACACGACTTTTTCGGCATTCGGTTATGAAGCGATTCATTTGTTTGAAGAAAATCATGCGCGGCATGGCTTCCTGTATATCCTCGCAACCGTCGGGTTAGGGTTGCTTGCAACCTGGGCGGGTCTTCGGCTTGGGCTTGGCATCCTTTAAAAAATCCAAACCAACCATCAATGGAGGGAGAGTTTCCAATGGAATGGCTAACGGCTTTACTCATGATCAATTTAATCGGAATCGGATCGAATTTAGATAACTCCAGCATCGGGATCGCTTATGGAGCGGAGAACGTCCGTTTT
>NZ_JAYJLD010000125.1 GCF_035282765.1 Ferviditalea candida
GCCGGAATATAGCTCCCCGCCAACAATTGTCGGCGAATCGTTGTCCAATGCTGCATGAACATATTCCCGGAGGTGTTCGGTTGAAACCCCGTCGATGCCCGCTGCACCTTTGTTGGCCTCTACTGTGTGCATGGCGTTCAACAGATTCTCCCGTGATACCCTCGGGCTCCACCCCTACTTCCCCGAAGCAGTTCCTCTCGAAATTCTGCTTTCCATACATCGCGTCTCGAAAGATTCTGACCCATCCTTGAGTTGACGTTCAGCCCTTCCGCGTTCCGGCGTCCCGTACTTGCGTACTACGGCCTCTGTTGACTCCTGCACGTTCAGCGGAACCTTCCGACTCCGGTTACCATCGGCAGATGGCGTTCCGTACAGGCCTTCCCAGGTAAGAACGTCATCTTTCCGCCCATGTGCCCACCCAAGTTTACTGAAATAGCCCTTGGCGGCTTTGGACTTTACCTTGTATTGCAGGCTCATCCGACTATTCCA
>NZ_JAYJLD010000126.1 GCF_035282765.1 Ferviditalea candida
CTGAAAATTTGATTTCTCCAAATCGTCCTTGTAAAAGACGAGATCATACCGCTCTTTCTTTAGAGGCACAAACTCTACTCCCGGAACCTGCAACGCCGCTTTTTCTGTTCCCAATCCGACGTCCGCAATTCCTCTGGCCACAGCGCTTGCCACCGCGATATGGCTCATTTCCTCATTTCTGTACCCTTTCATTAATCTGGAATCCAAATTTAAGTTTCGTAATTGTTCATCCAGGAGCACCCTGGTACCGGATCCTTTTTCCCGGTTTACGAAAGTTATATTTTCGTCCATCAGGTCTTTCCAATCTCTAATGTCTTTCGGATTGCCGGGAGAAACATAAAATCCTTGGGTACGGTAAACCAAGTTCACGACAACAGCACGTTGCCCGGGCAATAAGCGCCTTACGTAAGGAATATTATATTCTTCAGTTTCACCGTCCCAAAGGTGGGTGGCCGTTACATTCGCTGTTCC
>NZ_JAYJLD010000127.1 GCF_035282765.1 Ferviditalea candida
CTCGCGTTGCCGCAGGTTCCGCTTTCACTTGGCAATTCGGTACTGGGGACGAAACAAATTGTACAAGATTTGTTTCCCGATCGCTCACTCAGCGTTCGTAAAATCAGCTTCACCTATTCCTTGATGAATCTTGTTAATCCGTTTTTCAGCGGAATTCCAACTTGTCATGGATCGGGGGGAATGGCGGGACATTATGCTTTTGGTGCACGAACAGGTGGATCGGTGATTATCTATGGTTCGATGTATCTGTTGCTGGGACTCTTTTTCAGTTCAGGCTTCGGTCAGATTGTACAGGTGTTCCCCAAACCTATTTTAGGCGTGCTTTTATTATTCGAGTCGCTTGCTTTAATGGGGTTGGTGCGGGATATATCCAACGCCAAATCAGATTGGTTTATCGCTTTGCTTGTCGGACTTATTTGCAGCCTCCTTCCGTATGGTTATCTTAT
>NZ_JAYJLD010000128.1 GCF_035282765.1 Ferviditalea candida
GACTTGTCAGCAGAAGCTGCAGCGAGATGGCAGGCAAGAAAACGCTGGGGAATATCTGGCGGTTGACTGGACACCGGAGCGTCTGACCTGTCAGCAGATGCCGCAACGAGGTGACAGGAAAGAAAAAACGCTGGGGAAATCCTGGTGATTCACTGGACACTGGAGCGGCTGACTTGTCAGCAGGAGCTGTGGCGAGGTGGCAGGCTAGAAAAACGCTGGGGAATTACTGGTGATTCACTGGGCACTGGAGCGGCTGACTTGTCAGCAGAAGCTGTGGCGAGATGGCAGGAAAGAAAAACGCTGGGGAAATCCTGGTGGTTCACTGGGCACTGAGCGGCTGACTTGTCAGCAGAAGCTGCAGCGAGATGGCAGGCAAGAAAACGCTGGGGAATATCTGGCGGTTGACTGGACACCGGAGCGTCTGACCTGTCAGCAGAT
>NZ_JAYJLD010000129.1 GCF_035282765.1 Ferviditalea candida
CGTATCGTACCGAAGGTTGTAATTCGCGGAATGCAGCTTGGTTTAGGCTTGCAATTAGCGACGCTGTCTCTTAAAGAATATGTTCAGGCGGATTCGGTTCCAGGATATTGGTTGGCAGCTGTCGCATTTATTGTGACTATCTTTCTTATCGGCAATAAGAAATATCCCGCCGCTTTATTCGTCATTATGTTAGGCGCAGTTTATGCTTTTACCTTCAAGCTTGATACTGCAATAGTAGCACAAAGCATAGGTTTACACCTGCCTGAATTTCAGGTTCCCACAGTGCAGGATGTTCTCACGGGATTTGTGTTGCTCGCGTTGCCGCAGGTTCCGCTTTCACTTGGCAATTCGGTACTGGGGACGAAACAAATTGTACAAGATTTGTTTCCCGATCGCTCACTCAGCGTTCGT
>NZ_JAYJLD010000130.1 GCF_035282765.1 Ferviditalea candida
CGTATCGTACCGAAGGTTGTAATTCGCGGAATGCAGCTTGGTTTAGGCTTGCAATTAGCGACGCTGTCTCTTAAAGAATATGTTCAGGCGGATTCGGTTGCAGGATATTGGTTAGCGGCTGTCGCATTTATTGTGACTATCTTTCTTATCGGCAATAAGAAATATCCCGCCGCTTTATTCGTCATTATGTTAGGCGCAGTTTATGCTTTTACCCTCAAGCTTGATACTGCAATAGTAGCACAAAGCATAGGTTTACACCTGCCTGAATTTCATGTTCCCACAGTGCAGGATGTTCTCACAGGATTTGTGTTACTCGCGTTGCCGCAGGTTCCGCTTTCACTTGGCAATTCGGTACTGGGGACGAAACAAATTGTACAAGATTTGTTTCCCGATCGCTCACTCAGCGTTCGT
>NZ_JAYJLD010000131.1 GCF_035282765.1 Ferviditalea candida
TTCTTCAACTCTGCTCTAGTCAATGTCAATGTCTCCTGTCCCATAGTGACATTATCTCAGAACAGTTACAGGGTGACATTATCACAGCACAACGACAAAAACCAGACATTGGACTTGACTTTATATAAAGACCTGTGTTAAATTATTTTTCGCCGCTAAAAATACTGTCTTATGAAATCAGTATTCGCGAATCAAGCAAGGAAAATGCGTGCAAACGAAAATGACAACTTGGTAAAAAATAATGCTTGATTCGAAACGGCAAGATGTGATATATTAATCAAGTCGCCACTTGAACGGACATCGGCTGAGCGAGAGCTCGAAAGCGGCGCTTGAGGATGCGTGAAGACGGTCGGAAAGCGAAGCGGGGCGCGGTGTTTCGGAAGAGATGACAAGTGC
>NZ_JAYJLD010000132.1 GCF_035282765.1 Ferviditalea candida
TCAGACGCTCCGGTGTCCAGTCAACCGCCAGATATTCCCCAGCGTTTTCTTGCCTGCCATCTCGCCGCAGCTTCTGCTGACAAGTCAGCCGCTCCAGTGTCCAGTGAATCACCAGTAATTCCCCAGCGTTTTTCTTTCCTGCCACCTCGCCGCAGCTTCTGCTAACAAGTCAGCCGCTCCAGTACCCAGTGAACCACCAGGATTTCCCCAGCGTTTTTCTTCCCTGCCACCTCGCCGCCTTCTACTGACAAGTCAGCTGCTCCAGTGTCCAGTGAACCGCCAGATATTCCCCAGCGTTTTTTCTTTCCTGTCACCTCGTTGCGGCATCTGCTGACAGGTCAGACGCTCCGGTGTCCAGTCAACCGCCAGATATTCCCCAGCGTTT
>NZ_JAYJLD010000133.1 GCF_035282765.1 Ferviditalea candida
TGGACTTCATTATCCACATCCTGCTGGCATTCTGGATCACCCGCTCTTCCTTATGTACGCGCCAATTGCGGCGGTTCTACGAAAAACGTGCTTACGGCAAGCAGACCGAATTAACGCTGTTCCTTCGGGAAGAAGGAAACCATCAAGTGCTGCCGAAGGAACCAAAAGAAAAAGCCATAAAATTGCTTCAGATGATCCAAGCTTTGGGGAAAGCAACCTTCGTAAGAAGGTGGTGGGGTCATCGAATCAACAGTTTTATGGCACATTCATTGTACCACGGCGCACGGGTAGTGAAAACAGAATAACGTTTCCACATAACTTTTTCATCGTCTTACCGCAGGTGCCTCGGTTATAATGGCGGCATGGGTTAGCCGGCT
>NZ_JAYJLD010000134.1 GCF_035282765.1 Ferviditalea candida
CCTTCTTCAACTCTGCTCTAGTCAATGTCAATGTCTCCTGTCCCATAGTGACATTATCTCAGAACAGTTACAGGGTGACATTATCACAGCACAACGACACGGCACCTTGATGTCATCTTGACGAAAAACGTTTCGTTCATTAAAATAAATCACCGTACATTCGGATGTGCCGCAAAAGAAATAGGACAGACTCGTTTCCAACTGTTCCAAAGCATACGGAACAAGCAGACTCTTTAGTGTCAAGAGACCTACCGATTTGCCTCGCGATTTGCACCCCGGGCAATGTTCCGCAGAACGATTGGTATTGCTCACTTCGCAACATTCAGACATATGCATCCCTCCAAAAATCAGTTTTGATGAATAAGCACCATCCG
>NZ_JAYJLD010000135.1 GCF_035282765.1 Ferviditalea candida
AAGGGATTAGGCTATTGTCGGGTACATTTTCGGTTTGGCTCCGCCAAACCGAATGGCGAATCCATGGCTATTTCCCGCCATATAATGAAGCGGCGAACACTCAGCCCTAATTCCTTCATTTGTCATATAGAGAAATACATAGGCCACCTTTCTTTGTTCCTCATACCCTTCCTCCCATGATGTTAAATTACCAAATCTATGATAACTTAATAGGAAAGGTATGGTAAGTTTTGCTCATTCTTATTTATGTAGGAATCGATGATAAAATCCCCAATATAGCCGGTTGAAAATTCCCCATAAGTAGGGGAAAATCTCTCCCTGAAGGGAGAGAAATCTATGGTGA
>NZ_JAYJLD010000136.1 GCF_035282765.1 Ferviditalea candida
CCTGGAAGTAAATCCGCTGAGATTCTGGGATCCGTGATCGTCAAGACGGGATGCGGGTTGCCGGTTAAGTTGGTATTTGTACAGAACCGCAATAAACGTTGAGACTGGCTCGTTGTACTCAGCACCGATGTGACCTTGGATGCGGCAGAGATTGTGCGCATCTACGGCATGAGATGGAGTATTGAGACGTTTTTCAAGTTTACAAAGTCCTATCTCAAGCTCGGTACAGAGTGTGAATAAGCACTTTGTTTCCGCAGGAAACAGGTGTTTTTTTGCACATTGGAACGAATTCCCGGTATTTTAATGCCGCTGTAATTTGCTACACTTTTT
>NZ_JAYJLD010000137.1 GCF_035282765.1 Ferviditalea candida
GCCGCTGGCGTCCCGCACGTATTCCATGCGTTGGCCGTTGATGGTCTCCGCGCTCAGATCGCCGTTGTCGTCATATTCGTAGACAACCTGGTCGCCGTTGTCATAGGTTGCGCTTTTTACCTGATTGTTGTCGTAATACGTAAATTCGATCGTGCCGCCCGATCCGGACTGCTTCAGCAGGTTGCCTGCATTATCGTACACATACAAGAACCAGGTGCCGTCGGACACGTTCTCCGTCACTTTGCGGTTCATGAAGTCATAGCCGTAGCTGGTTGTGATGCCGCCCGGTTTTTTCTCAACGATCCGATTGCCGTTGTCGT
>NZ_JAYJLD010000138.1 GCF_035282765.1 Ferviditalea candida
CCTCTTGCGTCATAAAAAAATCCTCCTCACATCTATTCTGAGGAAGATTATCTCATGAGCCAAACCAGCTTCACAGGTGGGTTTGGTTTGACGCTTACGAATAAATCTTGTCATCATGGTTCCCACAATGACCATTCCAATCGTAATCATTCGCTCTAATAAAGTCATTGACATGTACTTTCACCTGTTTTCTTCTCCAGTTGTTTTCTCATCAAAGTGATCTATGGCAAGGAAGAGACCGTCTCCTTCCTGTGTTTGGATTTGTTGTGGGGCCAGGGTCTTTATCAAGAGTTGCGCTTCGTCCTCGTTCGGCATGG
>NZ_JAYJLD010000139.1 GCF_035282765.1 Ferviditalea candida
TCTTCACCATAGATTTCTCTCCCTTCAGGGAGAGATTTTCCCCTACTTATGGGGAATTTTCAACCGGCTATATTGGGGATTTTATCATCGATTCCTACAAAATTGAAGCATTAGACGTCAGCAATCGAGTAGGAGGGGGCGGCTAACCCCCGTCCTCTCACACCACCTAGCATGCGGTTCCGCACTAGGCGGTTCGCCCAACCTTGAAGAATGTTGAAATATCGTTCGGTTAAACTCTTGAGTCCTTGGGATTGCCAATAGGCAGTTCCAAGGACTTTATGTAAATGAGGGGTTCGCGTGTGCGCCA
>NZ_JAYJLD010000140.1 GCF_035282765.1 Ferviditalea candida
TGCTCAAGAGCAAGCTCTCTCACAGCTCCGCTCGACTTGCATGTATTAGGCACGCCGCCAGCGTTCGTCCTGAGCCAGGATCAAACTCTCCATAAAAGTTCCTCTATGGAAGTTCGAATCAGCGATCAAACTCTCCATAAAAGTGCGTCCCTAACGGTCCGCTTTTATTGCAGAGCCTCTAGCTCATTTCAATCGTTGTTGTCCGTTCTTACTCGTTGTTCAGTTTTCAAGGAACAAGCATCGCACTTGTCATCTCTTCCGAAACACCGTGCCCCGCTTCGCTTTCCGACCGTCTTCACGCATC
>NZ_JAYJLD010000141.1 GCF_035282765.1 Ferviditalea candida
CTGTTCCATTCGTACTTGCTTCGTCCGTCACTGAGCAGGTTGCCGTCTTGGTCATACGTGTAGGCATAGTCCTCAAGACGAATCCAGTTGGAGCGGGTGGCAATTTCATTCTTGGAATTATACGTCCAGGTCGTGCCGACGATCGTGTATCCGGCGCCAACTTCGCGGACCAGCTTGAACAGGGGCTCGTGTTCGCCCGGCGGCAGGTTCACTTCGCCGTTGACGATGTTGTCGATGACGGCCAGGATGTGCTCGATGTTGCCGGGCTGAAGCTGGCCGGGCTGCAATTGT
>NZ_JAYJLD010000142.1 GCF_035282765.1 Ferviditalea candida
GTATCGGAAGGTGCGGCTGGATCACCTCCTTTCTAAGGATAAAGCAAGAACAAATGTCCGTCTTACTCGTTGTCAGTTTTGAAAGAGCAAGCCTCTTTCAAATTGATCCTTGAAAACTAGATAGCGAAGGCAAACGAACAAAGCGCGTATTGGAATTGGTTAAGCTAATAAGAGCGCACGGAGGATGCCTGGGCGCCAGGAGCCGAAGAAGGACGTGGCGAACGACGAAACGCCTCGGGGAGCCGTAAGCAGGCTTTGATCCGGGGATGTCCGAATGGGGGAACCCCCCT
>NZ_JAYJLD010000143.1 GCF_035282765.1 Ferviditalea candida
AGCGGCGAAGCTGCGCCGGACTCAGATTAGCGGCCTCCAGCAGGGAAGCATGACTTAACCTGTCGGCCACAATCCGGTCATTTTTTTTCATTAAGGCGGTAATGACCGCCTGATTCGCCGCAAAGCCAGAGATAAACAGCAGCGCGCGCGGATATCCTAACCATTGCGCCAGTTCCTCCTCTAACGCCCGGTGCGCCACGGAATAACCGCTGATATGACCCGACCCGCCGCTGCCGACGCCAAAACGCGTCGCTGCCTGTTGCCAGGCGCGAATAATCTGCGGGTGT
>NZ_JAYJLD010000144.1 GCF_035282765.1 Ferviditalea candida
AGCACTTTGTTTCCGCAGGAAACAGGTGTTTTTTTGCACATTGGAACGAATTCCCGGTATTTTAATGCCGCTGTAATTTGCTACACTTTTTTCAAATTACAGCGGAGGTTTTCTTGTGATCTATTACCATAACTTTCTAGTAGGTGTCCCCCGTTATGCGGAGCTTGGAAAGAGTAACGAATTTCCTGAATTGGACTGCTGCCCCATGTGCCGGGCTAGAAATCGGCTTCAACGCCATGGATTTTACGAGCGTAATGCTATTGAGGCGGATGCGTCCTACCGGATC
>NZ_JAYJLD010000145.1 GCF_035282765.1 Ferviditalea candida
GAATTGGACTGCTGCCCCATGTGCCGGGCTAGAAATCGGCTTCAACGCCATGGATTTTACGAGCGTAATGCTATTGAGGCGGATGCGTCCTACCGGATCACCATTTGCCGTCTGATCTGTCCGGATTGCAGGAAGACCGTTTCCATCCTGCCAACCTTTCTTCTTCCTTATTTTCAACATACGATGGACTTCATTATCCACATCCTGCTGGCATTCTGGATCACCCGCTCTTCCTTATGTACGCGCCAATTGCGGCGGTTCTACGAAAAACGTGCTTACGGCA
>NZ_JAYJLD010000146.1 GCF_035282765.1 Ferviditalea candida
TATCCCTGTAACTCAAGAATACAAAAAAATCGCTCAAAGTGAACGGATTTCATCCCGTTTTGTGCCATTGAGCGAAACGAAAGGAATGGGTATATAAATTGAAATTTGACAATCATATAGAAAAAATAAACAGAAAAGTGAAACTTTTCAAGGTTGGACTGCGTCTAATATTTACTAAATAGTACTACTCTGTCACATCCCTAAATATGGTAGAATAGTAGAGAGAATACTAGAATCGAGGGATGATCATGTATCATATTTCTCCCGAAGGTCTACCG
>NZ_JAYJLD010000147.1 GCF_035282765.1 Ferviditalea candida
CGGCGAAAGCAGCGTGTACTCGGTGGCGCGACGAGCCACGGCACGCATGGTTTCCACCTTTCGAGCCATCGTGCCGAGCCGGTACTGGACCATTTGATGGTCGGCGAGAAGCGCACCGCCCTGGCGCCGCTCGTGGACGTACTCGATTGCAAGCTCGAATGCTGCCCGGGCCATGCCCGTTGCCATCTGACCCATGCCAACGCCGGCTGTAGACCAGGTGCTTGCGTGACCACGCCAATATTCGTCCCCGGACGACACCGCATAGCGCAAGGGCACCT
>NZ_JAYJLD010000148.1 GCF_035282765.1 Ferviditalea candida
CGTTTTCAATACACGCTGTTTGTTTGGTTTGTCCGAACCACCCAGTGTCGATGTTTGTTGAATGATGGGTAACCCTATTCTTTAAATGACAGAGTAGTATTAGAATCACTCTTTATATTAGCTTCACCTAAGAACAATGCACCAGCTTTAGCGCCAACATTGCCTGTCCAAGGTGTCATCAGCCACTTTAATTGACAGTGAATTCGGAACCGCCAATGACGGTGGTTTTTTGTTTTCGTCACCGACGTCAGTGTGGCGATCAGGATTCGCCT
>NZ_JAYJLD010000149.1 GCF_035282765.1 Ferviditalea candida
TTGGCAACGTCCTACTCTCCCAGGACCCTTCGGTCCAAGTACCATCGGCGCTGGAGGGCTTAACGTTCGTGTTCGGGATGGGTACGCGTGGTTCCCCTCCGCCATTGTTGCCAAACCGGTTTTTTGCGCTGAATTCACTTCTTCGAAGTTCTTCAGCAGTAAATACAAGGGACTTGCTCCCTCAAAACTAGAAGCGAAGCAAACGTTGGTGCGCATGGATGTTGCTGCAGCAATGCTGCAAAGTTGTGGATAAGCCCTCGACCGAT
>NZ_JAYJLD010000150.1 GCF_035282765.1 Ferviditalea candida
TTCGCGATGAAGGTGGGCGATCCGGCCAATTCGGACAAGATCGTCGCCGGCAGGCTGGGCCTGCTGACCCAGTTGCTGGAGACCGGATTTCCCTTTGCCAAGACCGGTGAACCGGACCTGCTGATCGATCACGACCAGCGCAGCGGCGCGCTGACTTTGCCGGTAACGCCGGGCGGGCAGTATCGCTTTGGCGGCATTACCGCCAATGACGACGGGCTGTTCGGATCGCGGCATCTGGAGCGGATCGCGCGGTTCGAGCA
>NZ_JAYJLD010000151.1 GCF_035282765.1 Ferviditalea candida
ACAATTTGAAGGGGAAGTCGAGAAAAACCAGGAGTGGCAAGGGTTTGGAAGGTGTGGAGAAGGTGGAATGGGGCTATACGACTTTATTTTGGGTGCATATAGTAGGGAACAAAAAGGTGATTATTCAGGCATGATGGGTCTGTTTGCATTGTGTGTCATCAGCCACTTTAATTGACAGTGAATTCGGAACCGCCAATGACGGTGGTTTTTTGTTTTCGTCACCGACGTCAGTGTGGCGATCAGGATTCGCC
>NZ_JAYJLD010000152.1 GCF_035282765.1 Ferviditalea candida
CGGGTCTGTCCTTCGAAGGCCAGCAGCGGATGATAGCTTTTCCTTCCGGGTTTGTGCGGATTGGTCCCTTTGGCCGCGCCCTCCTGATCGCCGTACACGGTCTCGACCGAGGAATCCAGATCGAGGATAAGAGCAGATGGCAAGCAAGGCTGAATGATTTCTTGGTTCAGCACTCTCAGCTCGGTTGGCAGAGTCGGGCATGTCCGGCCGAGTCTGGCCAATTCCTTGTACAACAGGCTGTGATGAGGAC
>NZ_JAYJLD010000153.1 GCF_035282765.1 Ferviditalea candida
TTGGAATCGGAGGGATCATCGGTTCTTTGCTGCGTTATTTCAGCGGTAGATGGATTTCTTCCAAAAGCAAAGGCATCTTTCCTTGGGGCACATGGGCGAAAAAATCCAAACCAACCATCAATGGAGGGAGAGTTTCCAATGGACTGGCTAACGGCTTTACTCATGATCAATTTAATCGGAATCGGATCGAATTTAGATAACTCCAGCATCGGGATCGCTTATGGAGCGGAGAACGTCCGTTTT
>NZ_JAYJLD010000154.1 GCF_035282765.1 Ferviditalea candida
CGGTTGAACTTGTTCCTGGAACGATTCGGCCGGGAGCCGGGATATCTCGTGTTTGACGATACCGGTGTCCCAAAAAAAGGGAAAGGGTCGGTGGGGGTAGCACGTCAGTATTCGGGAACGCTCGGTAAGATTGGAAATATTGAAGAATTAAATGATACTTGTTGGCAGACGGTCACATGGCGAGAAGGAACGAAAGGAATGCTGACCAAGCAATTTAGCTATATACGGGCGTATTG
>NZ_JAYJLD010000155.1 GCF_035282765.1 Ferviditalea candida
ATCTTCACCGATTCGGCCATGGAAGCGATCGCCGCTTGCACTCGCGGGTATCCCCGCCTCATCAACAAACTGGGGACCCATGCCTTGCTGCACGGCTACATGAGGAAAGCCGAGCAGATCGACGCCGACATCATCCGCATCGCGGCGGAAGAGAACGGGATGTGATGACGTGATGAACCGCCGTCTTCACATTCTAAATTGCTGGCCGCGCTTGCCTCGCCAATTTCCGGCCTCC
>NZ_JAYJLD010000156.1 GCF_035282765.1 Ferviditalea candida
TGTTGTACAAGGAATTGGCCAGACTCGGCCGGACATGCCCGACTCTGCCAACCGAGCTGAGAGTGCTGAACCAAGAAATCATTCGGCCTTGCTTGCCATCTGCTCTTATCCTCGATCTGGATTCCTCGGTCGAGAACGTGTACGGCGATCAGGAGGGCGCGGCCAAAGGGACCAATCCGCACAAACCCGGAAGGAAAAGCTATCATCCGCTGCTGGCCTTCGAAGGACAGACCCG
>NZ_JAYJLD010000157.1 GCF_035282765.1 Ferviditalea candida
TTCAAAGACAGTCCAAGCCACCTAACGGTGGCTCGGAACACTACAAAAGTGACATTTTCTCGGACGAGTTAAGGTGACATTTTCTCAGACGTTTGACATTTTCCTGATCTTGTCATTGACATGCAGGATATGAATATGATACATTATCTTTCGCCGCTAAAAAAGCGGAGATGCCGTCGGAAGCAAGGCGATGGCGAGCGGCAATGGCAAAAAAAAGTACTTGATTCGAAACG
>NZ_JAYJLD010000158.1 GCF_035282765.1 Ferviditalea candida
TGAACAACGAGTAAGAATGGACAACAACGATTGAAATGAGCTAGAGGCTCTGCAATAAAAGCGGATCGTTAGGGACGCACTTTTATGGAGAGTTTGATCGCTGATTCGAACTTCCATAGAGGAACATTTTTATGGAGAGTTTGATCCTGGCTCAGGACGAACGCTGGCGGCGTGCCTAATACATGCAAGTCGAGCGGAGCTGTGAGAGAGCTTGCTCTTGAGCAGC
>NZ_JAYJLD010000159.1 GCF_035282765.1 Ferviditalea candida
CCAGCCTGCTGCAATCATCAATGAATGCGATGAGGTGGGTTCTGACCGTTTTGCCGTCAATACGCAGACGCGGCCCCTCCGACATGTCCGTCTGCCAGAGTGCGTTCACCTTGTCGTGGGCAAACCGTTTGCGTTCAGGCGTATTCGGCATTTCCTTTCCCAGAAGACCATTCTTCTTCAGGAAACGGTGAATCGTCGAGTATGAGACTTGTTTTGGGAA
>NZ_JAYJLD010000160.1 GCF_035282765.1 Ferviditalea candida
CTGTTCCATTCGTACTTGCTTCGTCCGTCACTGAGCAGGTTGCCGTCTTGGTCATACGTGTAGGCATAGTCCTCAAGACGAATCCAGTTGGAGCGGGTGCAATTTCATTCTTGGAGTTGTACGTCCAGGTCGTGCCGACGATCGTGTATCCGGCGCCAACTTCGCGAACCAGCTTGAACAGGGGCTCGTGCTCGCCCGGCGGCAGGTTCACTTCG
>NZ_JAYJLD010000161.1 GCF_035282765.1 Ferviditalea candida
GTCCTTCCGGCGTCTGCAGGATGAACGTTTCTTTGGTCTTGTTGCCGGTTTCGTCGTATGCGTAGCTTACGGTTTGGCCGGAAGGGTCGACCTGGGTCAACTGTTAGAGTCGCCCGTCAAGGCTTTTTTTCCGAAGACAAGCAAAAAAGAACCACAAGCGAGAGATTAGTCTCGTTTGTGGTTGAATTAATGCTACCAGTTTCCATCTTTA
>NZ_JAYJLD010000162.1 GCF_035282765.1 Ferviditalea candida
ACGTTTATTGCGGTTCTGTACAAATACCAACTTAACCGGCAACCCGCATCCCGTCTTGACGATCACGGATCCCAGAATCTCAGCGGATTTACTTCCAGGTATGGTTCGATACAGTTCCTGAAGATTCATTCGTTTACCGCCGACATCATAACGCTGCTTCATATCTCTGATCATGCCGATGACGTGAAGTCCTTTCGCCATC
>NZ_JAYJLD010000163.1 GCF_035282765.1 Ferviditalea candida
GCAATTTAGAATGTGAAGACGGCGGTTCATCGCGTCATCACATCCCGTTCTCTTCCGCCGCGATGCGGATGATGTCGGCGTCGATCTGCTCGGCTTTCCTCAGGTAGCCGTGCAGCAAGGCATGGGTCCCCAGTTTGTTGATGAGGCGGGGATACCCGCGAGTGCAAGCGGCGATCGCTTCCATGGCCGAATCGGTGAAGAT
>NZ_JAYJLD010000164.1 GCF_035282765.1 Ferviditalea candida
TCACAGCCGAGCATCCAGCCGACGATCAGATACAGCAGAATACGCGGAAGGGGGAACACCGAATTGAACGCTTTGCCGCCTGAGAGATTGCGCATCGTCTTTGTGAGCTTGATTTTTTCGAGGTATTCCAAAAAAACTTTGACTCCGCCGAAGTTGGTCGCATTGTGTAATGAAAATTCAGTCTTGATTTTGTGAATGGAT